>NZ_JBQCGW010000262.1:0-11349 GCF_051955275.1 Pseudobacter sp.
CTGCCATCGGCCAGTGTAAGTATCGCTCCATTCCTGCCGGGTTCAACATCCGGTGTAACCGTAACTACCTGCGTGGGATCTGTTTTTGGTGCGGTTCCGGGGCGCAACCATAGGTAAGCACCAATGCCCAGGAGTACCACAATGGAAGCGGCGGCCCAGCCCCAGCGACGCATGAAATGAATACGATGTACCACTGGATAAGGTTCCTGTTTCTGCAGGATGGCTTTCAGCCGGTCTTCCAGCCGGTTCTTTATATCAGCAGTAACGGCGCTTTCAGGAACCGATGCCTGCAGCTGTTGATGGATAAGGTCTTCTGTAAGAGGATCAGGTTTCTCAGCCGCGAGCCAAAGCAGGAGTTGTTCCACTTCTTCCGGTGAGCACTCGTTCTCCATCAATTTCCGGTAAAGGCTGGCAAAATTGTTGGGTTGCGTCACAATGGCTTTATTTTTAAAGACGTTCAGGAATAATGATGCGGGGGGGTGTTACCAATAAAAATTATGGAATATCCCTTTTTTCAGATTGAATAGTATAAGGCGTAGATGAAAAGCAGTCCCAGTGCGGTGTCTACATTTCCTGTGATATATTTACGAATGGCCTGATTAGCCTTTACAAAGTATTCTTTTACCGTATGGTGCGAAATTCCCAGGATCTCCGCCACTTCCTTATAGGTATGGCCTTCAATACGGCAGAGCTCAAATACCTTCCGCTGTTGCGGGGGTAAGGTATCCAGTGCTTTGCTGATCAGGGCCTGACTGTCTTTCAGGTGCAGGATCTCTTCAATATGACTGTAGTTCTCCGTGGCTGCCTGCCTGAATTTATCGTACAGCACCTGGTCTCTTTTTACCTTTCGATAAAAATCCATCACCAGGTTATAACCTGTTCGGTATAAATAGGCACTGAAATTTTTTTCGATATTGATGGTCTCCCGTTTGAGCCAGATGCGTGAAAAAAGATCCTGGATGATCTCTTCTGCTATGGCCTCGTCCTTCACCATGCGCAGGAAGTTGATATACAAAGGTCCACTGTAGTGGCGATACAGCGCGGTAAACGCTGCTTCGTCTCCCTTTGCGAGTCGCAAGAGGAGCTCGCCTTCCTGGGGTACTACAGTTTCCTGGGCTGCCATGCAGTAATGTTGTTGGAGTTGCTGCTAAGTGATTACGATTACAATATTACCTAAAAGGAATTACATTTGGATTCATTACATTTATTCTACAACGCATCACTATGGATGAGTATATTTCTTTTGAACAGATCCCCTTCGGAAGTGAAAGTTTTGCGGACAACCCTGAACCCCGTTGCCCCTGCGTGCTGCTGCTGGATACCTCAGGCTCCATGTCAGGCAAGCCCATCGCACAGTTGAATGAAGGGATCCAAACACTGAAAAAAGAATTACTCGCCGATCCGCTCGCATCCAAAAGAGTGGAAATCGCCATCGTTACATTCGGACCTGTTACCGTTGAATCAGACTTTACCACTGTTGGTAATTTCTTTCCCCGGCCATTACATGCAGAGAACGATACTCCTATGGGTGCCGCCATCAACCTGGGCATAGATATGGTTACCCGCAGAAAGAACGAATACAAAGCTCATGGCATCGGCTATTACAAACCCTGGATCATTCTGATCACTGATGGAGCGCCAACTGACAGTCACAGTAAAGCGGCCATGCAGGTAAGAGAAGGAGAAGCCATGAGCTCTTTTGCCTTCTTCGCTATCGGAGTGGAAGATGCCAACTTTGATATCCTCCGGGAGATCTCTGTAAGGCAACCGCTCAAATTAAAAGGACTGATGTTCCGCGAATTCTTCATCTGGCTCTCGGGTTCTCTCAAATCCGTATCCAGCAAGAATCCTGGCAACAAAGTGAATCTTTTACCTCCTACCGGCTGGGCAGAAGTATGATCTGGAAAGCAATCGGACAATCCATTACCGGCACCTCGCATCTACAGTCCCAACGCGGCTGCGAAGATGCAGTGGCCTTTACAACCCTGGCCCTGCCGGAAGGAGACGAAGCATTGATCTGCTGCGTGAGTGATGGAGCCGGCAGTGCAATACATGCCGCAAAAGCTTCATCGTACACTGTTCATAACACCGTACAAGCCATCAGCAAACACCTGAGCACTTTTGGGACCATTGAAGAGAATGGCATCATTGAAATACTGGAGCAGGTGTATGACCATCTCCGGCAGATGGCCGACGAAAAAGAAGAGAATATCAATGAATATTCCTGCACTTTATTAGGAGCAGTGATCACTGAGTTCTCCGCGTTGTTCTTCCAGGTAGGTGATGGCGCTATTATCCGTTATACTAACGTTAACCAATATACGACAATATGGTGGCCACATAACGGAGAGTACTCCAATACCACGGCCTTCCTGGTAGACGACCCGAATATGAGCCATCTCAGGATCATGCGTTTGCAGGAAACCATCAAAGAAATAGCCGTTTTCACAGACGGACTGCAACTGCTTACCCTGAATAACGAAACCCTGAGCGTTCACCAACCCTTCTTCCATGATCTTTTCAAGTGGCTGCGTATGGCCACGGAGGAAGAGCACCTGGCCGTGCTGCAACGCAAGCTGGGAGAATATCTCAACAGCGAACCAATCAATAACAGGACCGACGACGATAAAACACTTTTTCTCGCAACCCGTTTCTGATCCATGATCAACCAGCAGTATACCGGCGCAAAGGGCGTTTACACTACGTCCCGGCTTCTCGGCAAAGGAGGAGAAGGAGAAGTGTATGAACTGCTGGGTAATCCTGCAGAAGTACTGAAGATCTACACGGAGCCGCTCAGTCAGCAAAAAGCCGCCAAGCTGCAACTGATGGTGAGCCGCTTCAGTGAACAGATGCAGACCTACGCAGCCTGGCCGGTTGACCTGGTGCACGACAAACGGGGCAAGCCGGTTGGCGTTGTGATGAAGAAGCTGGATGATTATGTACCGCTGCACATGCTCTTCGGTCCCATGGACCGCAAAAAGATTTTCCCCGACAAGGGTTATAATTTCCTGGTGCATGTAGCGCGCAATATCGCTACCGCCTTTCATACCCTGCATGCAGCGGGCCTTGTAGTAGGCGATGTGAACGAAGGCAACCTGCTGGTGAACAAACAGGGCATGGTAGCGTTTATCGACTGCGATTCGTTTCAGATCTCCGATGGAAACAAAGTTTATTATTGCGAGGTAGGCGTTCCCCGGTATACCCCGCCAGAGCTGTTGCGCCTCTCAACTTTTGAGAATGTGGTCCGCACTACCGCTACCGATTCTTTTTCAATGGCTATTCTGATCTTTCAGATGCTCTTCCTGGGCAGACATCCATTTTCAGGTGTCAACCATACTAATGAAGACATTGGAGAAGAAGTAGCTATTCAAAGGCAGCTCTTTGCCTGGTCAACCCACAGCCGCCAGCAATTGCTCACTCCTCCAAGAGATAGCTGGGATATAAAGAACCTGCCCGGTGGCATAGAGGACCTTTTCCACCAGGCTTTCGAAACCAGTAACCGGCCTTTACCTGCGCTATGGATCAAAGAGATCAGCCTGCTGATGAAGCAGATGACCACTTGTTCGCGCAGCAAACTTCATAGCTATCCATCAGGAATGGCTTCCTGTCCCTGGTGCGATTTCAAGAACAGGCGGAATATTCTGTACTTCATTGACGATGTTTATACTGCTGAAAGCTCCATCAGCACAGACTTTGACAAGTTCATCCAGGGGTTCAGGGTGGAGCCGGTGCATATCCCGGACGCAGATCTCAGCATTCCGCCGGCCGCTCTCAAGCCCGTGAGCCACCCTGAGAAATTGAAGAAATTCCGGAGTCAGAAGAAAGCAGTTGCGGTAGTTCTGTTTCTGTTTGCGATACCTGTTTTTTTATTAAGCACTGTTTCAGGAATAGTAATACTGGGACTTGCCGTATTTGTTTACCTGGGGCTACCCTGGAAATGGTACATGCAAACAGAGCTCGGGAAACTGAAAGAGCAGCACAAGGCACTCCACCGCCGGATCGACATACTGCTGGAAGATTACAGGAGTCAGCAGGATATTGAGAATTACAAGCACCAGGGGAAAAGGATCTCTCAATTGATCACACAATACAAAGACATTCCAAAAAATATCCAGCTGAAAAAGCGCCTGGAAGAAGAGCGTATCTATAATCAGCAGCTGCATTCATTCCTGCAGCAGTTTGCCTTGCAGGACCATGCCATTCCCAGTATCGGGGCTTCCAGGAAGCAGTCGTTGTACAACGCAGGTATCACAACAGCCTCCGATATTTCTAAACTTTCAAATATCAAAGTGCAGGGAATCGGCGATAAATATGAGCAGGTATTGTTTTCCTGGCAACGGCAGATGGCTTCAGGTTTTGTATACTACCCGGATAATCAGCAACTCAATATTGCGTTTCTGAAAATCCTGAGTGATGCAGACCAGTCAAAGAAGCAGTTGGAAACAGAGATCAGGACCAACTACGGCGGATTACAACAGCTTAGGCAACATCTTGTAACGAAGCGGCAACAGCAGCAACAGCAAATCACTGCTGCCAGTGTGCTTGCAGGTCAGGCCCATGTTGAGTTACAGGCTTATCGCCAGCTGGTGAGGACAGTTTAGGAACAATCCCAGTTATAATATACGTTGGAGAAATCTTTCTTAGCCAGGTCATCCGGGTGAATGAAGAAATTACAAACACCGCTATCGCCCCACATGATCTCGATATCAGAATCTATCTGCAGTAGCAGTACATGATTTTTCAGCTCTTCATTATACATCCTTGGATCTTCCTGTGTGAAATAAGCATAGCCTCCCACCTTATGGCCGTTGTGAGAGAAATTATCGTACGCAAACTCCATCAGTTCATCCTCCAGATCGCCATCATATTTCGCGGCAATTTCATTCAGGGATATTACAGATGTCTTTTCGCTGGCAGCATTGGCAACTCCAAAATACTCTTCCTGTATTTCGAAACTTAAAACATGCGGCTTATACACAGGTTGCATCTCATCGGAGAGTACCGGGCTGAGAAAACTGAAGTCAGTCTGGTACTGTTCCACTTCATGTTCCTCAAAGAACAGTACTTTAAAATCGCTGGGCTCATTATCAAAACGCAATCCATGCGTATCATCAGTGGCTATATAGAATTGAAGATATCCTGTTTTCGGATATCCTTGGAGGGGAGGCATTTCCCGGAAATTGATCTGCGCCAGAGGAAACATGAAATTTCCATCCTTTGCAGTTGGATAAGGAAATCCAACGGGCAACATGGGATAAAATGCAAACTTGCTTTGCTCCAACCCGATATCATCCGAAGGGATGGCATTTATTTTAATGAAGGTTCTTTTTGTCTGGGAGAGTTCCGGCCAGTGGTCGGCAAAAGCGCGGGGAAGCACCAGTCCCGGGATCACTTCTATCTTTTCCAGGAGATAATCTGCATCATGCTGTGAAGGCTTTGTTGCCTGTTGATCCCATTTTTCTTGCTTTGCTGCGGGCTGCTGGGGGAACTGGGTAGCGGACTGGTCATCTTTCTTTTTCTTAGAGAAAAAATCAAATATTCCCATACTTGTTGTGTTTCTTCCTGTGATTTCAGTCATCTAAGTTCGATAAAAATACAGTTCCATGAAAGCGTTGCAACCATCTTTATGATAATATAATGGGATTGTTCACAGTAATTCAATAACAAACCTGTATGGGATAGACATATCCGGTAGTTTTTATGCTTTTGATAGATGTTCAGGAGTGCCTTTCTATCCAATAAAGTTCAATATGGTAATCAATAACAAGTTCCTTTCACGGTGCCCGCACCGTGTTTCCCTCCTTTCTTTCAGCAATACAACCTCAAACCGGCCATTCTTTACCGCATTTGGGAATTACTAATATTTATGCAGCAGCATATCAAAGGAATATGTGCAGCAAGCTGCTTACTTTGCACTCTTATAACTAAAATTCATTATGTTATGAACCAAAACCAACTGCACTGCTTCGTGGCGGCAATTGCCCTTTTTCTATTCATTTCCTGCAAAACAGGACAGCTAACAAACGACAATACTTACACACCTGTACAACCGAAAAACAAACCAGTCAGTTCAGACAACCTGCCCAAAGGCGGACCTCAATTCACAGGCCGGGAAGTAAGAGCGGAATTCGCCATCCCCTGTTTTAAGCGTTATGCTGAAATCATGAATGCACACGGGTTTGTAACAAGCCCCAGTGGCAAAGTGACATTCACTGTTGAGGAGGAAATGATCACCACTTCAGTGAGCTATGACGGTCTGCCTATGATAGAATGGATGCAAAGAATGCTCAAATACTTTCCCGGTGCTGAGCCTAAAGACATCGGCTTTCTGATGGTGCCAGGTCACCTGGATGAAAAATTTCTCACGGAAGTGGGCGAAGATCCCGCCAACTGGCAATACAAACTCAACCGTGTGAGCATCTTCATTGTGCCTGTGATAAAGTCACAGGGCGCTCAGTTCAGGCGAATGCTGAGCGGATTATATAAAACAGCCACCGTACCGGCAGCTTTTCAGAATGGACCGCCCGTATGGGAACTTGGAGGTGTTCAACCATAAAACAAACGCATGCAGTTCCATCTCTTCCAGCTTGCACAACTGATCTGCCTGGGCTTTGCCTGCAGGTTTTTCAGCAGCCTGAAACAATGGTCCATTGCGGCTTTTCTGCCTTTGCTCTCCTTCATTGTATTGATAGAGGTCATTGGTAACAATTTCCGTTTGTTCAATTGGGCCAACAACTATTTCATTTACAATGTCTACCTGTTGTTCTCAACTCCCGTATGGTTGTACCTGTTCAGGCAGATGCTGGAACTGACCGGTGCCGCACGCGCCATCTTCAGGTGGATCGCTATCCTCAGCATGAGCTTCATCTGTATCAATTATTTCTTTGGAGAAGGAGTGCGGAACTTCAATTCCTGGTCGCTCCTCCTTTTGATGCTGCTCACTATTGTGTTCAGCTGCCTCGTTCTTTTCCGCTTATCCGTAACTGATAGCATAGAAAGCACTTTGTATCATCATCCTTATTTCTGGATCAATGCCGGCAACCTCCTCTTTGCACTGGTTACCCTGGTGCTGCTGGGGTTGCAGCCTTATATCAGGGAGCATGGCATCCAGATCCATAGCAAGAGCCTCTACCATGCTATCATACCCACTGCCAACATTATTTTGTACACCTCTTATTGTTATGGATTTTATTTATGTCGCAACCCACTGACCAGATCCTCGCAGTGATCATCGCCGTAATTGCCGTACTGCTTTTCCTGGCTATCCTTTTCCTGGTAACTGTTATGCATCACAAGAACAGGCGTAAGCAAATGACCCGGGAAAAACGCTGGATCCAGGAGCAGTATGAAAAACAACTGCTGGAGTCCCGCCTGGAGATCCAGCAGCAAACCTTTCATTTTATCAGCCAGGAGATCCACGATAATGTGGGACAGGTGTTGAGCCTGGCAAAGATCGGGCTCAACCTCCTGCATCAACAGCTTCCGGGCAAAGAAGAAATGGTGCTTTCCATCCGTGACAATGTTGGCAAGGCCATGAAGGAATTGCGGGAGATCGCTAAAAGCCTGAACCACGACCATGCACAGCATTTCAACTGGATAGAGAATATCAGGGAAGAGATCAACCGGATCAACAAAACCGGATTCATTTATGCAGAACTGGAACTCAGCGGGCTGGAGGACTGTGCCCTCAAAGACCAGCAGAAGCTCATCTCTTTCAGGATCGTGCAGGAAGGCTTGCAGAATATTCTCAAACATGCCGGCGCCACGCATTTACAGGTCAGTATCGATAACAGGAAAGAGCGAACTGTGATGATGATCAAAGACAATGGAAAGGGTTTTGAGGTAGAACCTGCCCTGAACGGACACTCAGGTCTGGGCCTTAAAAACATCCTCAACCGGGTGGCGCTGATGGGCGGTGAAGCCTGGATCCATAGCACTGTTGGAGAAGGCTCCTGCCTGGAGATCCATATTCATCATAACTGATTGACTGGCTGGTTAAACAGCAAAAACTTCCGTATCAAGGCAAAACCTTTTAAAAGCTGCAACGGTTGCGGGTTTCCCGTTGTCATCCCCAAAACCTGTTTTATGAGAAAGCTCTTTCTCCTGTTACTGATGGCATTCCCCCTGGTGTTTTGCGCCTGCAAAAAAGGCGAAGGCGGAGGCTCTCCATTTCCCATCTTTTCCGAAACTTACTATGAGCAAAGCCCGGTGAACGGCCGCTCCTCCATTACCTTCCATTCCAACTTTGCATTTACTGTTAAAGACCTGCGGGTTTCTTCAGGTCCCGTGAAGTTTGAATACACGTATAAACTAAAGGACGGCAAGATGATCATCACCCCGCCCGGCTATGACTCTTACTGGCATCCCAATCCTGTTGAGTATAATATTAAGGATGGAGTGCTCACTATTATCAATTTCAGGCCCCACTTGTGGGGCGAACAAACAGAACAGCTTACGTTCAAGAAAATGTAACCGATTGCCGGGGAGCACTCGCTCGCCTCCGGCGAGTGAGGAATATTTGTTCGCCTCCGGCGAATACTGGGCACGCCGGAGACGAGCAAATAAAAGTAACTCGCGGGGACGCGAGCTATTGGACACACTTTAAGTAAACTTATCCTCAGCTCTCCTGGAAAGGGTCCCTTCCGGCAGCATCCAGTTCTTTAATGATCTTGTTCACATCTTCTTCTGTAGTGGTGAGCCTGTTTCGGCAGATACGGATCAGCTCCGCTGCACGCTTCACTTTATCAGACAGCTCATCAACAGAGATCTCACCCAGTTCAATATCATTCACAATCTGCTGCAGTTCTTCAAAGGCCACCGTATAATCCAGTGATGACGATTCCATACTTTATTATTTGTTTTTGGATAAGGTTGTACTGCTGATGGTTCCGTTATGCAGTACTGTTTCTATTATATCTCCTTCTTTCACTTCATCTGCATCTTTTATAACTTTTCCATCTTTCATGGTGATGCTGAATCCGCGTTGTAATACCTTCTCAGGGTTCATATTCGCCACATTCCTTTCCAGCTGTGTAAGTATATTGTTGTTCTCCTTCAGGAATGCAGCTGCTTTCTCTGGTAGTTTTATCTTCAAAAGTTCCTCCTGCTGTACGCGCAGCCGGTATTTCGTCTGCTGCTTCAGGTTGTTCACCGTATTCATCAGCTGGTTACGATGCTCCAGCGTAACGGTGGCTGTCACTGATCTGAACAGCTTCACTTCTGATCTCAATCTGTTCCTTTCTTCATTCACCAGCCGCTGTGCGCGGTCAGTGATCTTTTCAGTGGCCTGCATCACTGGTACAGAAAAATTATGGAAACGCTGAATGAGATATTCCGCAATCTTGGTGGGCGTGATGGCATTGGCATGCGCTACCATTTCCACCACCGTATCATTGGTGGCATGTCCGATTCCAGTGATCACAGGAATCGGAAACAGGGCAATGGCCCTGGCCAGTTCATAATTGTTGTACACGCTCAGTCCCACATCTCCGCCGCCGCCACGGACGATGGCCACCACATCAAAATGGTGGATCACTTTCTGAATGCGGGCCAACTGGAACCTGATGGTATCGATGGCCTTATCACCCTGCAGCAGGGAAGGGAAGAGGTAATGAAAGAATTTATAGCGCCATGGATTTCCATCCAGCACTTCCAGGAAATCCACATACCCCTTGCTGCTTTCCACGGATATGATAGCGATCCGCTGCGGCAGAAGGGGTATGGGTAATAATTTGTTCTGATCGAAGATCCCTTCGTTCACCAACCGGCTGATGGATTCCATTTTTTCTTTTTCCAGGTCGCCGAGGGTATAACTGGGATCGATGTCGAGGATACGGAGGCTGAGACCATGTACTGGATCGTAGATCATCTTAGCCTGGAAGAGTATCTTGATGCCGTCTTTCAGCGGCTCATTGAGATAGGAGAGAAAATGCTTGTTGATGAGCACAAAGTCTTCACGCCAGAGAACACTCTTGATCTGGGCCACCACTTTGCCCTGCTGCTTTTCCACCAGCTCAGGATAGCAGTGCCCCGACTGCTTGTAATAATTGAGCTTGTTCATTTCGGCCTTTACCCAAAAGGAACTGCCATACCTGTCGGTAAGCGTTTTCTGGATGCTCCGCTGAACTTCCAGCAAAGAAAAAACCGTTCTGTCCGTAATATTCTCAGGCATTGCAAGTGGGTTAATGCTGTGAAATGACCGCCTTAACCAAATTTACATTATTCCGGGAATTCACCGGAAACTGCCTGTATGTCTGTGGAAAGAATGGATCAGGATTCGCTGGGCGCCTGCCTGCCGATCATGCTTCTGTACTCAACCGGACTAAGTCCTACCATTTTCCTGAACACTTCCCTGAACGCCTTGGGATCGGAATATCCAACTTCAGCCATGATCTCATGTACACCTGCCGGTGAACTTTCCAGGCTCTTGCGTGCTTCTTCCATTTTCACACGCTGGATATATTCTATCACCGTGTTCTCCGTGGCTTTTTTGAAACGACGCTCCAGGCTTCTTCTGCCGAGCAGGAATTTGCGGGCCAGTTCATCCACCGTCAGTTTCTCTTTGTAATTCGCTTCGATGTATTCCTGTGCGCGGATCACCGGATCATCTCCATGATGTTTCAGTCCTCTGAAAATAATGAACGGGCTCTGGCTGGTGCGATCGATATCGATCTGGAAGATCTTGGAGATCAGCAAGGCCATTTCACGATCCGTTTCTTTTTCCACAATATGCAGGATAAGATTCAGGAAACTGAATCCACCGGCACTGGTGTACAAACCATTCTCATCCGTGAACACCTGGTTCAATTGCAGTTTGATGGAGGGAAATCTTTTTTTCAGTTCTTCACCGATCATCCAGTGTGAAGTACATCCTTTTCCATCGAGCAAACCTGTTTCTGCAAGCAATGCTGCAGATAAAGAAAGCACAGCGATCTCCACTCCTTTCGCATGTTGCAGCTTCAGCCAGTCGATCAATTCACGGTTGCGTTCCAGCACCAGTTCAAGATGTCCCTGCACAGAAGGAACGATGATGAGATTTGCAGAATCAACATCGATCAGTTGTCTGTTCACTGTGATGGAAACATTATTCTCCAACTGGTTCACACGCTCTGTGGCGGCCAGTTGTACGTGGAAGACAGGATCCTTTCCTTCTTCCTCCAGCAGATCATTCACAGCAGTGAAGATCTGTGTTACAGCTTCAATGTTCCCCAGGTTGAATATGCCTTTCGGGACTACTATGGTTATATTTTTCATGCAATAAAAATAAGCTGGAAGTCTGTCGCGATCAACCCCGGCATTTGACGTAAACACCCCCCAGAAAATTCAGAATTAGTTTTCAATTTTGTTGTC
>NZ_JBQCGW010000263.1:0-8588 GCF_051955275.1 Pseudobacter sp.
TTTATTTTTGAGCACTTCAGAAAAGATATCTCGCTTGATGATGTTGCAGGCATTGCCAATATGAACAAACAGGCGTTCTGCCGTTATTTCAAAAGCCGGACACAGAAGACCTTTGTTGAATTTCTGAATGAGGTCCGCATTTCACATGCCTGCAGGCTGCTGACGGAAAGCAGCCAGCCTGTTGCAGACCTGGCTTATGATTGCGGGTTCAATAGTATTACTAATTTCAACAGGATATTCAAGGAGATAAAAGGCATCAGCCCAAGACAGTTCAGGAATATGCTCTTTTAACAGAGAGTGTGCCCGGTCACTCGCGGGGACGCGAGCGGCCGGGCACTGCGAGATTACTTGAATAATTCCCTGACCTTGTTTTCGAGGTCTTCGCCCACTAAGTTATTCGCAACGATCTTTCCGTGCTGATCAATGATCACATTTGCAGGAATTCCATTGATCTTATACTCCTTCACAATTACACTGCTGAATGCTTTGAGGTCGGAAATATTCGGCCAGCTGAAATTTTCTTTCTCTGAAGCTTTTGTCCAGGCGATCTTATTATCATCCAGGGAGAAAGCTATGATACCAAAACCTTTACCTTGATTTTCGGCGAACATCTTTTTCAGCAAAGGGATCTCTTTCCGGCATGGTACGCACCAGGATGCCCAGAACTGCACCAGTGTATATTTGTTCTCCTTCATCAGTTGCGAGATCCTGGTACTGTCACCGGTAAGTGTGACAGCGGAAAAATCATAATAATCTTTTCCAACCAATTGGTTCTTTCTGGCATTGATCATCATTTCCTGGTTCTTGTTCAGTTTACGGGCGGCCTGAATGACAAGGCTTTTTTCGCCAAGTTGTGCAGCTGCTTTGTCAACTATCGCCATGGCTTTTTTACTGTCTGGCTGAAGCTCCAGTAAAACGGCGGCCATTACCTGGGTCCGGATGTCTTTACTGCTGTTCATCACTTTTTCGAGAGCGTTGGTGCGCAGTTCATTCCGACGCAGGAATACCTGCATTGCTTTGTATTGAACTTCAGGGTCCTTGATGTTCTGAATGCCATTCCTGCTGTTCTCGCGCATCTCGTCATCCGCTTTGATATAAGCCGGATCTGTTTCAAAGCCGAACAATGCCTTGTTGTATTTGCCTCCGGTTACCTGTTTACGGCCATTGGGAAAAAGCACGAATTGCAGGGCTGCAGGTTCCAGGATTACGCTATAGGCTGCGCTGCTTTTGCCTTCATAAAAGACTACAGACACAGGTGTTATTTCATCCACCTTGCTGATGAATGAAAACCGGTCATTCACAATGCTGTCTGTACCTAGCACCTTCGAATTGCCATAATAATCTATCACCAGCTGCACTTTTTGTCCATTTCTTCCCACGGCTTTTCCTTGCAGTTCAAATTTTTTCTGAAAGGCCGATGCTGTAGATGCAGACGCCAGCAGCAATAGGGATAGCATCCAGCTGAGAGATTTGTACTTCATCTGTTCAGTTTTTATATTTCGTATATTGTTTATCTCGGGTTTTGTGTGATCTCAGGGTTGAGATCGATATATTTCCTTCCAATGGGCAAAACAGTCCGGGGACTGAGCGGTGGCAGGGTATAGGTGTTATTACTTAGGATATGCGTGACTGTTATATTGCTGTTGTCAAACACATTGTATCGCCTGATATCAAACCAGCGGTGACCACGGAAGGCGAGCTCCCTTCTTCTTTCTTCCTTTACCAATGCAAGGGCCTCCGAAGGCGTACCTGCTGAAAGCTGGTAACTGCTCCCTGATTTATAACGGTACAATCTCAGTGTATTCAGGTCATCCATGGCTTTGGCAGTCTCTCCGGAACGGGCCCAGGCCTCCGCACGCGTGAGAAACATCTCTGCTGTGGAAGGGCCTTTGGCCGGTGTTCTGCCCGACCATTCCGTTGACAGGAATCCGAAGTTGAGGCCAAAGAGCGCATCGCTGGCATACATGGATTTCATACGGAGATCATTGCCCTGATCATAGAGCTTGATCAGGTTGCTGTCTGCATAAAAAAGTGATGATGCACTGGTCGCTGATTTATACAGCAACACTTCCTTATTGAGCAAACCGTCAGTGATCGCCAGCGTACCAGGGAATGTATTGGATGGTGGCAATGTATTATAATCCACCAGAACATCATATAGTTTCAACGAAGCATACGAATATTTCAGGGCTTCCGGAATATTGTTCATGTACAGGTAAGTGCGCGCAAGCAGCGCGTTGGTAGCAGCTTCCACCGGCCTGTAATTCAGGTTGAGTGCCGGGCTTGCCGTTAATTTTCCCAGTGCCAGGTTGAGGTCATTCAATATGAAATCATATACTTCCTGAATGCTGGCCCTGTTGAGCTTTTCCTCGAAGTCGAGCCCCTTGCGGAGAGGCACGCCCGGATCATTGGCGGTTGCTGAGGAATATTGTTTTGCATAGAGGTTCACCAGGGTGAGGTAGGCAAATGCGCGATGTACTCTCGCTTCTGCCATCAGTCCGTTCTTTTCCGCTTCTGTACCGCCTTTTGAATCCATCACCTGAAGGATCACCAGGTTGGAAACATAGATCTGGTTGTACAATGCTTCCCAGTCGGGATCCGATTCAAAATCCTGGTAGATATGTTCTGCAAAGCGGAGTGTATTCTGATCAGCGGGTCCATAAAAGTTGGCAGAGAAAGCGGTGACCTGCAAATCATCACTCATGAGCAGGTCGTTACTGAAACTTCTTACAAACCCGGAGGATTTTCCGGCTTTGTTGATCTGATCGAGCAATAACCTGTAATCCGGGGTGAGTTCCGGAATGATCTTCCCTTTCGGAACAATGTCAAGGTATTTCTTGCAGGAGACCGCTCCTGTGGCCATTACAGCCAGTATGAAAATGATATATTGAATGCGTTGCATAGTGTTCAGTTAAAAGTTAGCTCTGATGATCAATGAGAATTCCGGGCGTGGCGGCAATTGCAACAGGTTGGAGAGTGGAATGAATTGCTGGAATTCCGGATCAAATCCTGCCTTATTGAAATTCAGTGCTGCCAGGTTCCTCGCCTGCAGGCCGATCATGATATTGGCATCGGGATAACGGGCGCTGATCTTTGCCGGCATCGTATAATTGATGAGTAATTCCCTGAAGCGGATAATGGATGCGGATTCCACATTGATATCTGCAAACTGGTAATACTTATCGTAAACATTCAGGCCGGTGATGGACTTTGGAGCAGCAGGCACATTGGTGCGGGCTTCGTCGCCGGACTGTTTCCACCTGTTGTCCCAGTCCTTATGCACAGGCACAGCCCCTGAAAACAATGACTCGTACTGAATTCCCGGCACCCTGAAATAATGCCCGAACTTGAAAGTGAAATTGGTGGTCACTGAGAATCTTTTATAACTGAATTCATTGATGAGTGCACCATAATGCGGTGGCACGGTTGAGCCTTTATAGAGCAGTACCAGCGGATCTGTGAGGTCTTTGGTGAAATCAACGATTGCTCCTTTTTCATCGTACACCTGGGGGATGCCTTTATCTGACAAGCCAGCCCAACGATAGCTGTACAGGTAGTTCAATGGTTTGCTTTCCTGTGGTGTAACGGCCAGGTAAGCGCCAACGGTCTTTTGTGGGAAATCCACTTTGGTGACCTTGTTTTTGTTGTAGCTGTAGTTCAGTGTGCTGGTCCATTTCAGGTCTCTGTTCAGGATCGTTCCTGATAACCTGATATCGATGCCACGATTGTTCATGCTGGCATAATTGATGAAGGCGCTGTTGAAGCCGTAAGTGCCATTCACGGTAGCATTGCCCAGCAGGTCTTCACTGGCGCGGTTATAGTATTCAAGCGATCCGCGAAGGCGGTTTTTCAGCATGCTGAAATCGATCCCGAAATTGGTAACGGTTGTTTTCTCCCAGCGCAGCAAAGGATTGGCAGGGTTGGATACATAAGCATAGGGCCGGTTGGTCTGGAAGTCCGTAGCCACATTGGCAATGAGAAAAGGACTGGTGCTCCGGTCAACATTCCCGTTGATGCCATAGGTAGCGCGCAGCACAAGTGAATTGATAAAGGGCACATTGAAGAAATGTTCCTTATGCATTTGCCAACTGGCACCTGCAGACCATAACCATACATTCCTGTATTCTTTGGACGATCCGAAGAGATTGGTTTTGTCGAGCCTGGCGCTGGCATTCAGCGAGTATTTATCGTTATAGGTATATCCTGCATTGGTGAAGAAGGATACAAAACGGTTGCGGTCATCCAGGAATACGGACTCATCGGGTATGAGTTTGTTGGATCCGAGCACGTCCGTGTAATTAGCGGTGTAACTGACGCGGGCAAACTGCAAACTCTGCGGATTGTAACCGTACTTGGTCTGGGAGGAAGTCTTGCTACCCAGTTCCCTGATCTCCATGCCGCCGATAGCAGTGAGATAATGATCGGGAGAAGCGCCGATGCGATGATCATATTTCAACTGACCGCGGAATGTATGCGAATAGAAGTTGCTGTTTCTCTCCCGGAGGATGGATCCTTTCGGAATGCCGGATACCACCTGGTTGTTTTTAATGCTGGTGGCAAAATTCACGGTATTGCGTGTGAACCAGGTTTCTTCATTGAAAAGATTGTTGGTGTTGGTTGTCCCTGATTCGTACTGGTAACCTGCATGTGCCGTTACTCCATCGAGAATGCGATAGTTCAGCGCAATGATACCTGTTACATTATTGGTGTTTGTTTTGCTGGATTTGTTCCTGAACTCCTGCATGAGGTTGTAATTCCAGTTGTATGGATAGCCTTTTGTTACCAATGCGTCTTTGTCTGCCTGGAAGAACTGCCTCGGTTGCGGGATATAAGATCCATCATCTCCCAGGATGCGCTGGTAGGGCAGGAGGGAACGCAAATCATCGTAACTCATGCCGTTACTGAGACTGTTGTTGCGGACATAGTTCAGTCCCATTTCCACTTTCAGGGATGGATGCAGTTCAAGGGCTTCAAAGAGGTCTGCCACAAAACGGCTGGAATTGTTTTGCTTAAATTCAGTGCCGGTCTTATCGTAACTGAATGAAGCACGGTGTGATGATCTCTCGCCTCTTCCGGATAAGGCCAGTGCGTACTGCTGCCTGGTGGCAGGTTGCATGAAGAGGTCTTTGAACTCCTTGTAGGCGTCATTGTTCTTCAATGATTCCACCAGTTGCGGCGCGCCGGCCGCGTTGTTGAGGTAGGCATCCACTACGGGTGAAATAGCCGGCCTCGGGTTGCCTGAAAAGAAGGTGAGATTATTGTCCACCCTGAATTTTTCAAAGTCCATGAAAGAAGGAGCAGCAGCATATGGCAGCTTCGAGAAGTCAGGGACAGGTGTAACGGAAATCGTGGATGTGAAATTGATATCGAGTGGCTTCCTGCTTGATTGTCCGCGTTTGGTCTGGATCACAATCACGCCATTTGCTGCGCGAACGCCCCAGATACTGGCGGCAGAGGCATCTTTCAACACTGTAATACTTTCAATATCATTTGAATTGATGGTTTGAACGGAACGCTCGATGGGGAAACCGTCTACCACAATGAGTGGGTCCCTGTTGCTGTTCACCAGTGTGCTTTGGCCTCGGATGGTGATGCTGCCATCAGCAGCGGTGAGCAGGCCTGGCATCTGCCCTTCGAGATAACTCAGGATATTCAGGTTACTTCTTTTTTCGAGGGCGGCCTGATTCATTATACCGAATGATCCGGCGGCTCTTTCACGGGGTAAGCGTTGATAGCCGGTGGATACCACCACCTGTTCTTCCAGTTTGGGGGCGGGTTTCATGTAAATGTTCAAAGCGTTCATGTCGTCCCTGACGGTTATGGTCTCAGTTTCAAAACCTACAAAGGAGATGAGTAAGGTTTCGCCGGCATTCACTTCTATGCTGAAATTTCCCTGTTGGTCTGTGCTTGTTCTGGCATTTTTCCCTTTGACGGAAATGGTGGCGCCTGCAAGGGGATGGCCTGTTGAGTCTGTTATCCGGCCTGTTACTATGATTTCAGCAGGAGCAGTTATCTCCCTGCGATCCTTTTCCGTAGCAGGTTTCCGCGATACGATAATGTTCTTGTTCTGGATGATGTATTGTAAAGGTTGATCTTTAAATACTTCATCGAGGAAAGCTGCGAGTGGCATATTCCTGCTCTGCATGGTAACCGGTTTACTGTCTTTCAGATCGGATGTACGATAGAAGAATTCATACCCCGTTTGCTTGCGTACCAGTTCCAGCACTTTTTCTACAGGAATATTTTTTCCTGACCAGGTGATGGTTTGCGCCCATCCTTTGGCGTTCACCTGTGCGATGCTGATAAGTAAAAAGAAGATGATGAACTTCATAAGCAGAAACAGTTTCGTAAAGTGCCGGCACCTGTACCAACCGGGCCTTGCACTGTAAGCAGTGAATATCATGATTTTTTAGTTGCCTGCCGCGGTTTGAGGTATGTACAAAGGGGGCGCCTGCCTCAATACGCAGTCAGGACTGGTTTTGGGTTTATGAAAGAGGAATTCCTGGTGTTATTGAAGGATAAGTTTTCTGCCTTCCAGGCGGCATCTGACATCCATATTGTTCAGGATGCCCAGTACCTGGGTGAGGGTAAGGTCGCGGGTGAGCCTGCCCCTGTAGGTTTCTTTTGAAACAGGCCCTGAAAATTCAACGCTGATATCATACCATCTTTCGAGTTGCCGCATGATGGCTGGCAGTTCAAGTCCGTTGAAATCGAAGCGGCCGTTCTTCCAGGCGATAGCCCTTTCAACATCCGCATTGGTATTTACACTGATCTGTTGGTCTTTATTGGAGATACTGGATGCCTGCCCTGGTTTCAGGATGATCTTTTTATCCATTGATTGCACCTGAACGGAGCCTTCGAGCAGGGTAGTGGCAATGGCTGGTTCATCAGGATAAGCATTCACGTTGAATTGTGTGCCGAGCACCTGCACGGTTGATTTGTTGTCTACATTCACGAGGAAAGGCCTGGAGGGATCTTTAGCAATCTGCAGGAAGGCTTCGCCGGTGATGGATATTTTTCTGTCTGTTCCATTAAAGGCAACAGGATAAGTGATGCTGGAAGCTGCATTCAGCCAGACTACGGTTCCATCTGGCAATGTGAGCTGAAATTGTCCGCCACGGGGCGTGCGCATGGTATTGGTCATGGCAGCGGATGCCGGGCCATTGCCATGATAACGGATAGAACCGTCAGACAGTTTTTCAATATTTGTATTTCCCTGCTGCGCGATGTTTCCCCTGTTTGCGCTGTCAAGGATAATGGTGGAACCATCGGCAAGCGTAAGTATGGCTTTATTGCTGCCTGGCTGGATATCGTTGGTGGTGTGAACGGTTTCTGTGTTTTTTGCTTTGTCTGTTGACCCTGCTGTATACCAGATCCAGCCTGCGATACCGGCGGCGATAAGAATGGCAGCTGCATATTTGAGGAACCCGCGCCGCAGGAAATGGATCCTGTGAACAGATTGTGATGCAGGTGCTGCCTGCTGTATTTCAGGAATGGCTGCCTGTAGTCTTGACAGGATATTTTCATTTGATTGCTGCAACAGTCGAAGATCCGTTTCCAGTTGCATGGGATCGGAGATCCTTTGCAGGAGCTGCCTGTTGGCTTCGGATGCTGCCGCCCATTCCTCCAGTTCCTGATGCTCAGCGTCAGTCAGTTCCTGGCGAAGGAATTTATGCAGTAATGGCTTTATCCTGTTTAGTGTTGATCGTAGCATCAGTTATATTGAACGATCCATGTTTTTGTTTGTACTGCCGGAAATGAAAATATTTTTCAGTCTTTCCATTTCAGCATCAGCAGAAGCAGGGGCAGGAGGTGGTCTTTGTCGAGCAGTTTGAGTCTTAGGGTTTTCAGGGCTTCGGAAAGGTGGTTGCGTACGGACTGGTGCCTGATGCCCAGCCTGCCGGCGATCTCTTCATTCTTAAGGCCATCAATGTAGCGGAGGCGGAATACTTCCCGGCTTTTTTCCGGAAGGGTCTCGATGCTGGTGTAAATTTCCTGTAACAGTTCCCCGAGCAGGTCCTCGTGTTGCCAATCTTCCTCTTGTATTTCAGCCAGTTCATTGATTGAATGCTGCACCACTTTTTTGTGTTTCAGCAGGTCGAGACAGGCATTGCGGGTAGTGATGCGGAGCCAGTTGACGGCGGCTCCGGTATGTTCAAACTGGTCTTTTGATTTCCATAATTTGATGAAGCTTTCTGTTACGGCGTCTTCAGCTTCCTGCTGGTTTTGCAGGAGTGCATAGGCTGAAAAGAACAGGCCGGGCTGGTACCGCTGATACAATGCGTTGAAAGTATTGCGGTCAACCGGCTGGTCAGATGAGCCAGTGGGAATATGATGGGAAGCAGTTGCCAACTGACTGCAATATAAAGATGTTGAGGGAAGAAAAAAACCGGGGCCTATGGTTTGCATTGACATGCATATGCCAGAAGGTCCCTCCATAGTTATTCTTAAAGAACAGCTTGCCCCCTTTGAGGGTAAGAAAGTGATTGCCGTAGCAGGCAATACCAAAATTTTCAACTTACAGGACCTTAAAAACAAAACGCCAACCTTTAAATCCTGGGGTAAACATTTCCTCATTTGTTTCCCCA
>NZ_JBQCGW010000264.1:0-37008 GCF_051955275.1 Pseudobacter sp.
CTGCTCTCTCCCCTGCTTTAATACATCAGTTTTTTCAGGTTATCGATATACCCCCTGCTTACTTTGAGCGATACCTCGTTGGTAAGTACCAGGTAAGCATCGTTATTCTCTTTATACACTTCCCGGATATGATGGATGTTCACGATATGTGAACGGTGGATGCGGATAAAGACAGCCGGATTCAGTTTCTGCTCCAGCACGCCGATACCGTAATTGCTGAGAAAATTCTTTTGCAATGTGTAGATCCGCGTATAATCTTTTTCAGCTGCCAGGTAGGCGATCTCATGCACAGCAAGGCTGATCATTTTATTACCGCTTTCCAGCAGGATGCGTTCAGGATATCCCTGCTCTGGCAGTACCACGGCATCCGTGAGCGCTGTGAGCCTTGCCAGATCATTGCCCTGGCGGGTCAGCACCTTGGCTACAGCCTGGTTGAAACGCTCACGGGTATAAGGTTTCAAAAGATAATCGACGGCATTTGAATCGAAGGCTTTCAGGGCATACTGGTCATAGGCTGTGGTGAAGATGATCTGCGGCACATGAATGATCTGACGCAGTACCTGGAAGCCGCTTAGGCCAGGCATCTGGATATCGAGGAATACAAGGTCTGGCTCCAGTCTGTCGATGGCTGCCACTGCTTCCAGTCCATCCTGGCATTGCGCCACCACTTCCATTTCCGGATAATCATCCAGGTACTGGCGAAGGATGGTTCGCGCAGCCAGTTCATCATCTGCTATGATCACTTTTTTATTGGCCATAATTCGGGTGCATGCAATATACTCAATCCGGGAACTTATATTTTCAGGAATTCCACCCGGCGGTTACTGGCCTTTGCCAATGGTGTATTGTCTTTATCAACCGGCTCGGATTCGCCCTTACCTTCCGTTTCGATCCTGCCGGCGGCAATGCCGAATTCTTTTTCCAGTGCAGCTTTCACGGCATCGGCCCTTTTGAGCGACAGTGCCTGGTTGTGTTTATCATCTCCGTCACTGTCCGTATGTCCGATGATCTTTACACGTACACCGGCGTTTTCTTTCAGCACAATGGCCATTTCTTTAATTACAGGGAAGGAAGAAGGTTTGATCTTATCACTGTTCACATCAAAGAGAATAGCCGTGGTGCTGAACTTTCCTTCCGTCATGAATTTGCTGCGTGTATCAGGCAGGCCGGCCGCCAGGCGGATATTGGAGATAAGATAATAATCAGGTTTGGTCTTGGCTGAGTTCATGGAAAACACCAGTGAATTATAATCGATATCCTGTAAGGCTTTCTGCACATCTATTACCTTCTCTTCATCCAGGTAAACACGGATCCTGTTCTTCTGACGCCACAGGCTTACTTTCACGGAAGGCTTTTCGCGATGGAATTTCAGGTTCTCGAAATCGCGCTGCGTATAATTGGTGCCGCTGACCTGGTAGTACCCCACCTTGCCTCCTTTGGCCGATACGAGATAGGGCAACAGCCATACCTGGAAGCCATCCTGTCCGGCCTGTCCCTGCATCCACCGCGTGTACTGATCAGGATCGGAAAGAGATGTAATGGCAAAGTGAAAAGGAGAAGAGCCATAACGGAAATCACTGTTACATACCACATCCATTTCCAGGGTAAAATTATCAGGTAATGACTTCACATAAGTGGGCATGAAAACACCGAATACATCCAGCTTCAGCCATTTGCCGGGAAGCCCGTCTGTAGTGACCACTTCCGCTGAGGCATTGGTATTCCACTTTGCGGGGAAGTCGCCCGTATTATCCTGCGAGAAATCCTCGAAAGCGATCACTTTTTCTCCGGGAATAAAATCGAATTTGCTGTAAACACTCAGCCCTTTGGACGGAGCTGGTTCCTTTTCCGCTTTTTCCTTCCCATCGTCTTTCCCTTCCTCTTCTTTTTTCGCTTTCTTTTTAAAGAGTTTTCCATCCAGCGCTTCGTCCATCACATTTCCTGTTTTATCTGCAGCTTTCTGGGTTGTTTTCTGTTCCGCCTTGCTCTTCACGGCGTCTTTGATATTCTTCAGCAACTGGGCATGGCCAGCGTTGGACAGCAACAGTGCTGCCACAAAAAAAATGATCCGCATAAACTTGTTGATTGAAATATTGATTATTCGCCCAGCCATTGCCTGAACTGGTTGGCTTTGAGCCGACTTACGATCACGTTATCGATCTCGCGCGGAGCGAGCTCCACTTTAAGATTTCCATTGAACCAGAGAAGCACTTTCTGAACGGCAGTATGACTGGTGATCACCTGCCTGCTGGCGCGGAAGAACTGTTCCGAAGCAAGGCTCTGCTCTATATCCTCCAGGCTCATACGGACCAGGAAATTTTTTCCATCGAATGTTTTCAGATAGCTGAGCTTGTTCTTTGAATAGAAGTATGCGATATCGTTACAATGCACGGATACCAACTCCTTTCCTTTGCGTACCAGGAATCTTTGTTTCAATGACTGCTCGCATTCCAGGATACAATCCGGTAATACTTTCTGAAGCCGGTGGAATTCTTCCGTATTACAGGATAACCTTACTCTCATTGAAGCGGTTTGTGTTTGACTGACTGCATGCATGGGATCGGGTTTTCTGATTGAATGTTTGATTTACCGGCAAATTACCGGACCCGCTGCTCTACTGCCGATCCTGTACGACGAGTTGCAGCATGTTCCTATGAATTACATTACGGGCAGTTCGTCTGCTATGGGTGCAGTTTATCGGTCAGCCGCCCCTGATTTTCAACAGTTGAGCGGGAAAAGACGGCATACGGGTTGTTCCTGCCGCTACGGTATCAATTTCATGCGCTTCGCCATCTCGAAAATTTATCTTTCAGAATATTTTGAAACTTCAAAACTATCATGCAACTTTGTATTGTGAAAGCGCACAGTGAAACCGGCAGCCAAAACGAGCTTCCATGAACACCATCGCCTACATCCTCTACTTCCTGATCACCTATTTTATAACAGTGCATACAGGATTGAGCTTTTACCGGAACGGAAGGATTTATATCCTCAATCTTCTCGAAGGGAATGAAGTACTTACCGACTATATCAATAAACTGTTGCTCATCGGATATTACCTGCTGAACCTGGGATATGTGGCGCTGACCATGAGCGAATGGGAAAGGATCGATATGGTGCGGGATTTGATCACGATGATTGCCTCCAAAACAGGCACCATCATGCTGCTCCTGGCTTATATCCACTTCGTGAACATGGCCGTGATCCTCATCACGGGACGTAAACAACATAAGGCAAACCAAAAACTGTAATCATATGAATCCCCTATCAGATTTTTATTTCATCGGCTACTGCATCTATCTTCCTATTATGCTGATCCTGACCTGGTATGTTGCCAGAACGCTTTTCAGAAATGGTAAAACATTCATGCTGGATATCTTTCACAACAAAGAGGATATCGCCAATGCCACCAACAAATTATTCAAGACCGGATTTTACCTGCTCAACCTTGGCTTTGGACTGATGATCCTGGAGATCAACAGGCACGTGGAAAATACGCGGGACATGATCGAAGCATTGAGCCCCAAGATCGGCGGCTTCAGCATCTACCTGGGCATCATGCTCTTCTTTAACCTCTATTTTTTCTTCAGGGGAAGAAAGGCTTCCAGGCGCAAACAACAGGCCACCCTGCCCGTTATCGAGGCACCCGGCCTGCCCAAAGTTTGATGATGCAGCAATTATATATGCAGTAATATTCTTAACAAAAGGACACGTCAACCGTGTCCTTTTTTGTTTTACATTGAAGTATGAAAAAGCTGCTCACCCTCCTGCTATTACTCGCATCCATTGCCCCGGGATTTGCCTGTTCCACTTTCCTCATCAACAGGAACGGACAACTGGTATTCGGTCGCAATTATGATTGGGTCAGCGGCAACGGCATCCTGATGGTGAACAGTGCAGGACTGATGAAAACTTCGTTTGTTCCGGGCAGTAAATCCATTTCCTGGATGGCACGCTACGGCAGCGTCAGCTTCAATCAGTTCGGAAAAGAAATGCCTCATGGCGGCATGAATGAAAAAGGGCTGGTGGTGGAACTGATGTGGCTGCAGGGCACCAGCTATCCGGCTGCCGACCAACGCGCAGCTGTGAATGAATTGCAGTGGGTACAGTATCAGCTCGACAACTGCGCCAGCATTGAAGAAGTGCTTGCCACGGACAAACTGCTCCGCATAGACCGCAACAATGCAGCCCCCCTTCATTTTCTGATCGCTGATGCCAGCGGAAAGGCCGCCACCGTTGAATTTCTTGATGGAAAGATGGTAGTTCACAAAGGAGATGATCTCCGTTTTCCCGTGCTCACCAACAGTACCTATGAATCCAGCCTCCGGCAACTGGACCCTTCCACACGCAGCAAGGAACCCAGCAATTCATTCGACCGCTTCACCCAGGCCTGCAACCTGTTACAGCAATACCAGTCAGGCGATAGCAAGATCGCGCCGGTTGATTATGCTTTCACCATACTGAATAAAGTATCACAGTCGCAATACACCAAATGGAGTATTGTGTATGATATCTCGAATAAAAAGATCGGGTTCATCACGCAGGGAAATGCGCAGCGGAGAAGTATCAGCTTTGCTGATCTTGATTTCAAATGTAATGGCGCCGGAAAATTTGTAGACATCAATGCAGCATTGCAGGGCGATATTGCCGGCAAACTGGCGCCGTTGAATGCGGAGCAGAACCTTCAGGTGATCCGTCAGTCTGCTGCGCAGTCCCGCACGCATTTGCAGATTGAAACGGAAGCCATCCAGGCCCTCGGTGAATACTTCAGCACTATTAAATGCCAGTAATTAATGCCTCAGCTCATTTACTTTATCACGTAATGTATTGAAGAACCTGATCCGTTCTTTTTCCCCTGACCGGCTGATGAGGGTAGACCGGCTCAGCAATGTATTGAAGGTGCCAAAAGCCTTTGCTGTGAATCTTTCATCACGGGTTGAAATATAATTGAATACACTGTAGGTTATCATGCTCATCTGCTGGTCATCCAGCTTGAGCAGTACGGTGTTGTTACCGAGGATCAGTTCATTCACGTAAAACTGCAGGCTGGTATGCGGCTTCAGGTGGCTGTCCCCCGGCATAAATGTAATGCCCCGTTCCGCCTGCATTTGCAGGTGGTCAAGCATTTGAATGAAATCATCCACCACGGCAAGCAGGTCTTTACGCTCGCGGAATATTCCAGCATCCCTGTAATAAGCCACCTGGTTGATACTGCTATGGATACTTTCCAGGTTCCAGAGCTCGGTGGCCTCTATTTTACTGTGCTCTTCCAGCAAGAGCCAGCCTGTTTTCCTGCATTCTTCGGCAGGAAAAGTTTCCAGTGAAAATTTCTGTTGCTGCAATTCCGGTTCATTGTTGATGGTGCGCATCCAGAAGAAGGTCTTGAAGCAGGCCATGGCCGGAAAGAGAAAGAAATACCAGAATGGTGTGTCTTTACACAAATAAAAGATCTCTCTTTTTTTGAAGCTGTTGAAATATCTGAACTGGGCCAGCATGCCTTCCATATGTCTGGCAAAAGGGATATTTCCATTGCCGACCCCGGGCGCCTGGAACAATACAGCTTCAGAGTTCAGTTGCAGCAGACCATCTAACGACAACTGGTAATGCCTGCAGATCTTCTGCAATTCATCCAGGTCTACCGGCTTCTCTCCTCTGATCCTCCTGTACACACTGTCGGCGCTCAGCCCCAGTAAACCGGAAAGCTCATCGGCCAGGGAGAGGTGTTCCGGCAGTTGCTCTTTGATCTTTTTGAACAGCAGTTGTTGTATTGCTCTTGCATCCATTGGCAAAAATTACTGAAAATCCGTAAGAACAAAGATGAGATTACGGAAAATCGCCAACATAGTCAATTTAATTTGAATACCATCTGGATCTATGCTTGTTCTTTCATGGCCGGATGCCATTATTCCGGCGAAATGCAAACCGGGGAGAGGCGCCTGCATTTTGCCGTTATACGAAGCCGTCTGCTACGGTTAGGTTTGTTGAAACTTCCTGATATGAAAAAATTCCTGTTCATTTCCTTTTTGGTCCCCTTGCTGGCAACAGCACAGGATTCAACGGTGCAGAACCTTTCCTTTACACCTTTTCTTAAAAAGGCACGCCACTTCAAGCCAGATGATTACCTGGCAAGCCGCAACAATTCATTTTATATTTATCGCAATTGTGTGTACCGGATCTTACCTGCTTCCGGCGGCTCCTGGACGATCCGCGTAACCGGTATCAGGAATGATTCCATTTATTACGAGCATTATGGTGAAATGAAAAGTTTCCGGAAGGATACCCTGTTCCGGCTTCATCCATCAGAGATCAGCAGCATATTGCTCAGTCCAACTGAAGCCGGGCAAATGCTTCATACCCTTAATATGTCTTCGTTCTACTATACTTTCAGCAGGCACAGGGAAGCAAAAGCTTTTCCTGAACAGAAAGCAACGATAATAACGCAGTTCTCGCCTGACAGTTCCTCCACCCATGAAATTGAGCTGACAAATATGCTCAATCACAATGGCATTGTACCGCTTTTCAAAAAATGCGATCGTCCCTATTATTATACCCCTGATGCAAACCTGGATTGTTATGCAGGCCGTGCGCTGGATGGACCTCCGCCTTATCCCATTGTAACGAGGGATGTGGTATGGTTTACGCCTTCCAAAGCAAAACGTATCAATG
Source organism: Pseudobacter sp. (assembly GCF_051955275.1). Lineage (NCBI taxonomy): Bacteria > Pseudomonadati > Bacteroidota > Chitinophagia > Chitinophagales > Chitinophagaceae > Pseudobacter > Pseudobacter sp. Next base: position 6,667 of record NZ_JBQCGW010000264.1, read on the forward strand.
GTGTGAATATCGGGCTTATCAGTTTCCTGGGTGGGGAGGATACTTTAAAGATCTCAGGAGTGAACCTGAATGCTGACCTGCTTTCAGTGTTTTTTACCATGTACCTGCCGTTCATTCCGCAGGATACTACCTGGAAACATCCTGAAACTTATCCTCCTGCTTCAAAATACGATCCTTCCCAACACAAGATCCATGGGTTGAGCCTGAGCGCAGGTGGCGTAATTGATGGCTCGATACGTGGTGTTGCCATTAATGGCTCCATATGCATGCTTAGTGAATTAAGAGGGATTTGTATTACAGGGATCAAGAACAGGTTTGACGAATTCCATGGCCTGGCTATCGGGGGCATTGCCAATCTGAGTTATAAGGGAAGAGGTGTGCAGATAGGGCTGGTCAACAAATGCAAGGATCTCCGCGGTGTGCAGTTTGGCTTGTGGAATGTGAACGGAAAAAGGAGATTGCCCCTGATCAACTGGAATTTCAGTAAAGCGTAAGAGTTATCAGAATGTGCCCAATCGCTCGCGTCCACGCGAGTGATTTATTTTCCGTTGCCTCCGGCGACACGGTGTTCGCCGGAGGCGAGCTACCGGGCACTCACTGTATAATTCTTAAAAGCCGGATATTGCACTGCCAGCCAGGGCTGTAGTTCCGCATTGACAATATCAGCAACTTTCTTTGTGCCTTCATTAGTGAAATGGGCCTCATCATAAAAATAAACACTGTTCTTCGGCATCCGCACTGCCAGGTCGATTACAAAAACATGATTTATTGCGCAGGTTTTCCGTACTGCATCATTATAGCACTCCAATACGTCCCAGGCAATCTTTCCGCTGATGCCTTTATGATCAACAGTTTCAAGATTAACATGCGTTACACTGTCGATACCTTATCCATATAATAATGGCTGAGTGATGAATACAGGTTTGATGCCATATTGAGTACAGGTATCGATGAGTTGCTGTACTCTTTTTGTATATCCCTGCAGGTAAGGCTGCTGCCTGAGCAGCACTGCATTCCCTTCCTTTTCGTTCATAGTTGAAACGGGCAATGTGGATGGATCGATATTTACTCCGCTTGTATTGTGCAACTGCTGAGCCTTCCACCCACGGGCAAGGTTCAGGAGCAGGCTCAGTACTTCGCTGTTGTTCACAATATAATGTTTGAGGTCAGACCAGGCTCCACGTTTGTTCTGCTGATCGTGGAAACTGGGTTGATCACTTTCAATATCATTGACGCCGGTAAGAAAAAGTACGATATTGGGTTTCACCTTTACCAGGTGATCATGTAATAATACCTGATGACCGAAGGTGGAATGTCCGTCGAGCCCCGCATTATTCACCCATACATTACGGAAGCCGTTCTGCAATTCACTGCCCAGGATAGCGGGCCAGGTCTTGTCATCTGAATTGAAATGACATTCGGTAGTGCTGCCTCCAACTGTAACAATGCTGAGATAACTGTTGAAATCCGCTGGCTTTTCGGCACCACGGAAACCAAGACTGTTTCTGCTGTTTACTATCAGGGAATCCAGTTTCGGATTGATCTCATTGTGAATGGTCAGTGTTGTATTGACGGGCAGCACTATCTCATCGCCTTTAAGCCGGAACTGAAAAGGGTTGTAGATGCGCAGGATGATCTCCATTCCAATGAAAACAACGGCCGTAAAGAACAGGATATACAGGAACCTGTGAAGGAGCTTTTTACCTTTTGACATATTATAAAAATAAAAAATCCGGCCAACTCAACAAAACGGGCAATAAATTCCACACAAAAACCGATTATAACAGCCTGGGACATACGCAATTCCAAACAACCTGTATAATTCTTTAAACCTTTATCCATGCTGCATTTCAAAGCATCATAACCGAATACTTCCTGCATACTTTCTAAATTCTAATCTCCGCTTCGAAACCGGCATTAATTTATTATTTAAATTTGTGCTGTAATTCGCTATCCTGAATAAAAACAAACCCTGATGAATCCATCTTTACCCAGCCGGCGTTACGCGCCATTCATATACCGCTATAGTTCCATGAAGCGGCCTTCCCGCGCTTCTTCTCATCATTTATTTCTCTCTGCCCGTTAACAGCAATTACACCTCTTCTTCCTGCCAGAAGCCTGAGGAGCATTTCTTATTGCCATGTTCACGACCGTACAAAAAGGACAGGTTCAGATAATATTGACCCTGCGGATAACTATTAAATCAATTAAACACACAAGACGGTTATGAATCTTAAATCCTTTACATTATCAGCCCTCCTGATCCTTTGCATGCAAATGCTGGTTCGGGCGCAAACGGCAACAAAACCTGCCGGAACCGGAACAGCGGCCGATCCTTACCAGATCGCAACGCTCAATAATCTTTACTGGATCAGCCAGAACTCCAATGAGTGGACATCAACGAAACAGTATATCCAGACTGCCAATATTGATGCATCCGCCACATCCGGCTGGTTTCCCAATGGAAGTGGCGGCTTCTATGGTTTTCCGCCAATCGGGGGCTTCAGCCAGACCGAAGGCAATCATATCACCGGCTATTTTTATGGCACCTATAACGGTAACGGCTATCTGATCACAGGCCTTTACATGAACCGTTCTCCACATGAAGTGGCTCTTTTCGGAAGGGTATGGCTTGCCAGGATCAGCAACCTTACCCTTGTGAACCCGCAAATCCTGATCGGCAATACCGGCGGCACCACTCAGACTTACTGGGGCAGCGCAGCCATGATCGGGAATGGTAACGGCACCTTCAGCAATCTCCATGTCAAGAACGGCACACTCACCAATAACGGCACACACTGTTATACAGGCCTGCTCTTCGGCCGGGTAGACAATTTAACCATCTCCAATTGCAGTGCAGATGGCTCCATAAAAAATACTACTACCAGCTCAGGGCAGTCCGGGCTCTTTGTTGGACTGATTGAAGGATCCACCGCCTGCACCATCACTGATTCCTGGGCAACGGGAACACTCGAATCCAACAATGCTTCCTATACAGGAGGCTTTGTAGGGGCTGCCAGTACAACAAATGGCGCTACATTTTCTACCTGCTGGGCCAATGTAAATGTAACAGCCACTACTGCCAATGTTTCGTCGACCGGAGGTTTTACCGGTCTGCTCTTTGGTAATAATATGAGATTCATTAACTGTTACGCCAGGGGCAATGTTACCGGAGCGTATACCAACGGAGGCTTTGTAGGTTTTTGCAGCGGAACCGGTACCAGCTCCGCCATCAACTGTTATTCAACGGGCTCTGTAGGCGGAACCAGGGCAGGTGGATTTGTGGGCACTACCGGCACACAAACATTCAGCAACTGTTACTGGGATAACCAGACTTCCACAAAATCTGCTGCCGCAGGCTCTGGTACTGTAACCGGTACTATCACGGGCAAAACCACCGCCGAGATGAAAACGCAGTCCACTTATGCAACATGGGATTTCAGGGGAGAAACCACCAACGGCACCGGAGATTACTGGTTCCTGCTGAGCACCGCCAATAGCGGTTACCCTGCACTGGTAGGCAATATCAGGGAATGGACAGGTGCAACCAATACAACCTGGACCACAGCCACCAACTGGAAAGACGGCATCGCTCCGGTAAATGCATCCATCATCAAGTTCAATGCTGCTCCGGCCAATTATCCTGTTATAACGTCCAGCATCATCCTGAATGTACTTGATCTGCAGGGCCTGAACAGAACGCTCAACATGGGCAACAATACGCTTACTGCCAATGAGGTCCTGGGGGCCACATCAACCCAATACCTCCAGTTCAGCAATTCCGGCAAGCTCTATCTCTGGTTCGACGATGGCACTATCGGCAACTTCCCTATCGGCAACAGCTCCTACAATCCTGTTACCATCTACAACAATACGGGCGCAAGAGAACGTTTTGCCATCGGTGTTGTAGACGGAGTATACAAGAATGGAGGAACATCCGGTACAACTGTGGATGAAGCCCACGTAAGGCGTACCTGGAATATCGAAAAACAAAACGCCAACGCGGGATCAGGCATTAATATTACTTTCAACTGGAACGCAGGAGAAGTAGCCGGCACTCTGACTACCCCCGCCCTCTTCCATTACGAGAGCAACAAATGGAAGCAGCAGGTACAGACCGGCTCCAGCACTGCCACCAGCTTTACTTTCACAGGATATACAGGCAGCTTCTCCCCATTTGCTATTGCAGACGCGGGATCAGGTACCCTGCCATTGCAATGGGGTAGTTTCACTGCCGTGAAAGATCAACAGCATGTATCACTGAAATGGTCAACCGAAAATGAATCTTCCACCAAAGATTTCATTATACAGCACAGTACTGATCAGCAGAACTGGAAGAATACAGGCATAGTGGCTGCAGCAGGAAACAGCACTGTCACACAGCGCTATTCATTCATCCACCTCAATCCTGCTACCGGCACCAACTATTACAGGATCCTGCAGCGCGACATCGATGAGAACAGCTCATTCAGCAAAATTTCGAGTGTGAATTTTGATGGTGCAGCAAACTCCATCAATATCTATCCCAACCCTGTCACCAGTGGTCAACTAACGGTACAAACCAGCAATACCATCATTGCACAGATCTTCAACAGCAGCGGCATCATGGTGTTACAGCAACAAATCATTGCAGGCACCAGAGAGCTCAACCTGTCCCTGCCGGCAGGCATGTATTATTTCAAAGCCGGCAATAAAAGCATTCCTTTCCTGATCAGGTAAACGCTGTTTTTAATCCCTACCCCTCCCTCAAAACCCCGGAACCTTCCGGGGTTTTCTTATGATATGATAACAATCGGTACAAATAATACAAATTCCCACTATACACTAAGTGTTTTTATGGATTGAGTATAATTTATTATCCGGAATTGATCTGTACCCTCTAAATTTGATGATTACCCTAAAAACTTATCAAATGAAAGTCCGGGCAAAATTTCTTTCCGTAGCAGCACTCATGATTTCAGTTTCCTCTCTGGCTCAGAACAGTTTTCCTGCATCAGGAAACGTAGCCATCGGTATCGCCACTCCCAATAAACTCTTACACGTGGCAGGTACAGCCCGATTGGCAAACCTGGCCGTTTTCCAGCAAGGAACAGGAAGCAACCCGGAACTTATTTCCGATGGCGGATCTGTATTACGTATCAAAGGCCAACTGGGTACTATTCTGGGTAAACTCAATGTAAATCTTGGTTATAATACAGAATCAGTGGCCATCGCAAACGGAAACACAAGAACAAATATCCTGTCGGTTTATAACAGTTCTGATGCATCTGTAATGACAGTGACCAATACCGGTAATGTTGGGATCGGCATTACTGAACCTTCAGAAAAACTTGCAGTCAATGGTAACATCCTTGCCAAAAAGGTAAAAGTAACTGCTACCGGCTGGCCCGATTATGTATTCCATCCCTCCTATCGCCTGATGCCCCTAGACATGCTGGAAAAGTACATAAAACAAAACCGCCATCTCCCTGAAGTGGTATCTGCTGCTGAAGTGGAAAGAGATGGGCTGGACCTTAGCGATAACCAGGCAGCTTTGCTGAAAAAGATCGAGGAGCTCACCCTTTATGTAATAGACCTGAAGAAAACGCTGGATGAACAGCAAAAAAAGATACAGGCGCTGGAAGCGAAACAATAATCCAAACCCCGGAACCTTCCGGGGTTTTATTTTTTTACTCCTGAAGCAGGTAGCCTTCCCTACCGGTTACCCGGTAATCCCTTACAGTCCGCCCCTGTATTTAATTGTGCAGGAATTTCGGCAATTTTGTAAGTTGCATCATCAAGCTAACCCTACTTGGTTCAGGAAGGATCATATAACGAAGAGCAGCTGTTGAAACGGCTTGCGGCCGGAGATGACATTGCGTTCAATACTATTTACGAACAGTATCAGCAATCCGTTTTCGCGTTCGCCTTTTATCTTACCAAATCAAAGGAACTATCGGAAGAAGTAGTGCAGGAAGTTTTTGTGAGGGTCTGGGAAAAGAAAGAACAACTTCCCGAAAACCTCCTGATCCTTCCCTACATCAAAAGAATGACACAGAACCTGGTGCTCGATCTTTTCCGCAAAGCGGGCCGCGAACAGGCCTTGCAGCAAAAGCTCCAGGATGCCATGAGCAATCTCTTTTCGCACCCGGATGACCAGCTGCAGGAAAAAGAGCTCCGCCGCATCTACCGGCAGGGTATCGATCTGCTCCCTCCGCAGAAGAAGATCATTTATACACTGCACCGCGACGATCTGCTCAGTTACGAACAGATCGCCTTGAAACTGGGGCTTTCTCCGAATACCGTCCGCAACCATATGGCACAGGCCATCCGCTCCGTGCGCGACCATGTGAACAGGCATAGCGCACTGCTTCCTGTTGTTATCCTGCTTCGCAATTTATAATCTTCAACTTTTTTTGAGGTCAACTGGTAGTTGAGCTCCTTCCGTTCGTTCTTACTCATACCTATCCTCATCACATCGATTACATAAACCTTGTAACTGTGAACAATACCCAACAACGATTAAAGGAATTATTCCGGAAACAGCTGGCAGCCAGCATTACAGCCGAAGAACAGCGGGAACTGTTTGAGCTCAGCAACCAGCCTGAACAGGAAGCCCTGCTTCGCCAGCTCATGGATGATACCTGGAACGACCTGGAAGCCACCCGGCCCCGGCCGGTCCTGCGCAGGCCACTTGTACAGCGCAACTGGTTCAGGGCGGCCGCAGCAGCAGCTTTGCTGGTAGCTGCCACCGGCACCTGGTACTGGTTTTCCGGCCCGTCACAAACGGTCACAGAAAGACCACTGGCCACTACCATTGTGAAGGACCTGCCTCCCGGAAAAGAAGGCGCCATACTCACCCTGGCAGACGGCAGGCAGATCCTGCTGGACACCGTAAAGAACGGCACCCGCCTTCAGGTAAATGGCATTGCCATGGAAATGAAGAATGGTCAGCTGCTTTACAGCGATGGAAATGCCGGGGCAGCAGCATTCCATACCATGAGTACCCCCAGGGGCAGGCAGTTTCAGCTGCAACTCCCTGACGGAACACAGGTATGGCTCAATGCCGCCAGCTCCATCCGGTATCCCAGCGCTTTCAGTGGCAATGAAAGAAAAGTGGAGATCACCGGAGAAGCCTACCTCAACGTGGCAAAGGATCCCAGAAGACCTTTCCGGGTTGTAACGGCCGCACAGATGGCCACTGTTACCGGCACGCAGTTCAATGTAAATGCCTATGCCGATGAAATGCAGGAACGTACCACACTGGTGGAAGGCGGCGTAAACGTGAATGATATTTCGTCAAATGCTATCAGCCAGCTGCACCCGGGAGAACAGGCCCTGTTGAAAGACGGCAGGCTTACCGTCCGTAAAGTGGACCTGGAAGAAGTGACAGCCTGGAAAAATGGACTTTTCCATTTCGTGAACGCAGATATCCCTGCCGTGATGAGGCAGCTGCAACGCTGGTATAATATCGAAGTGAGTTATGAAGGCAAGATCCCACAGCGGGAGTTCCAGGGAAAGATGCAGCGGGACCTCAACCTGTCGGAACTGCTGACGCTACTGGAAAAAGCCGATGTCCATTTCAGACTGGAAGAAAACAGGAAACTGGTGGTAACACCATAAAGAAAAACAGAAATCAGGAGACAATTGATCAGCTGAAAAAACCGGAACCCGAGTCGTGATCGGGCCCGGCAAAATTTCGGGTGGTCAAATCAAGATAGCCGTTGCTGACTATTAATTATTATCAAACCCAAAACTGTTGCGAATTTATGCAATTAAACGCTCTTAGGGAAGACCGTGCACGCACGGGTCTTCTAACCGCCTGCTGGCGACCAAAAAAACAACTGCTTATGCGGCTCACACTTGTCAGCTTCCTGTTTCTTGGACTATGCCTGCATATTAGTGCCAAAAGCAATTCCCAGACCATTACCTATTCAGGGAAGAAAGTGTCCCTGAAAGAGATCTTCTCCGCCATCGAGAAGCAAACCGGTTATGTAGTGTTCTATGACGGCGCTGTTCTCCGTAATGCAGACCTGGTAAGCATCCGCGCTGAAGGCATGCCCCTGGAATCCTTTCTCACTGCCGTACTGAAAGAACAATCCTTCGATTATTCCATTCAGAAAAAAACCATTGTGATCTCTCCCAGGAAAATGGTCCAGCCCTTCTTCCCCATCTTTCCAATAAATGTAGAAGTGAAAGGAAAGATCACCAATGAGAATGGGGAACCGGCTGCCGGTGTAACCGTTACGGTGAAAGGATCAGGAAAAGCCACCGCCACCAACGCCAAAGGAGAATTTTCCCTGGAAGGCGTGGATGAGCAGGCCACCCTGGTGCTCACCAGCGTTACCTATGAATCACAGGAGGTGAAGCTGAACGGAAAAACCAATATCAATATCCAGGTAAGGACCAGGGTATCCGCCCTGGGAGATGTGACCGTTTCCGTAAATACCGGTTATCAGAAGATCCCTAAGGAAAGAGCCACCGGTTCCTATACCGTCATTACTTCCAAGGACCTGGAACGCAGGACCTCCCCGGACCTGGTGAACCTGTTGGAAGGTATGGCTCCCGGCCTCATGATCACCAAAAATGCAAATGGCATCGAAGGCAGCGATGATCCTTCCATCCTCATGCGTGGTGTAAGCACATTCGGCAACCAGCAACCATTGATCGTTGTGGATGGGTTCCCTATCGAAGGATCGCTCAATACCATCAATTCGAATGACATCGAATCGATTGCCATTCTCCGTGATGCAGCTGCCGCTGCTATCTGGGGTGTGAAAGCCACCAACGGTGTGATAGTTATCGTTACCAAGAAAGGAAAAACACTGGCACCAAAAGTTACTTTCCGTTCTTCCGTGAATGTAAACCCAAGACCAGATCTCTCCTATCTCAACCTGATGAGCTCCTCAGAAATGATCGATTATGAGAAGAGCAAATTCTATATCAACCCTGCCAGTCTGCCCAGAAGGAATAACGGCGCCTATGTGCGCGATGCCTATACACCTGTATATGCCATCCTCATGGACTTTCAGGCAGGGACCATTACAGCCGAAGAACGTGATAAAAGGCTGAAAGATCTTGAATCCTATAATAATACAGACGAGCTCAGCCGTGAGCTCCTCAATAACAACTATTCTTCCGATAACAATATCAGCATCAGCGGTGCACCCAGTGACCGTTTCAATTACTATGCATCTTTCGGTTTTGTAAGAGGCAATGGTCTCTTCAAAGGAGATGAAAGCAGGAGAACAACCGTGAATTTCAACACCGAGATGAAGCTCACCAGCAAACTGGCCCTTACCATCAACGCCAACTATGCCGTGAATGACCAGGATATTTCTGCACTGAAAAGATTCGGCGGCAGCTCCAACTCAAGGGTTCCCGGCACACTCAAGATCCTTCCTTATGAGAGACTGCGCAATGAAGATGGCAGCCACCGCACCATTGCACGCAGGTGGAATAACGAGATCAATACCCGTTATTTAAATGCCGGCTTCATGGACCTGAGTTACGCCCCGCTTGACAATCTGAATGACTATGACTTCACTGCAAAGACCAATAACCTCCGTTTGCAGTCTACCCTCACTTATAATTTCACCAAAAGCATCGCCCTTTCACTCAGCTATAAGAATGAAACCATTGATGAACTGAGAAGTGATCTTTACAAAGCGAGCGGTTACGAAACACGCAATCTCATCAATGAATACGCCAACACCGTTGGAGGCGCACCACAGTTCAATATCCCGAAAGGCGGCCGCCTTACTGAAGCAAGAGGTAAGACCAATAACTTTTACGTACGTGCGCAGCTGGACGTGAATCACACCTTCAACCATGATCACCGCGTGGACATGACACTGGGCCTGGAACGTCAGAAATCCGTGTTCGACAATACCACCGATACCAGGTTCGGTTACAATCCCTCCAACAACCTCAACTTCCCGGTTGACTATCGTGTGCTCACCGGCGTTGGGATACGCAACCCGGTATCCAACCTTACCAGCCAGCTCACTTATGAAGACTATTTCGGCAAGCGCACGCTCGACGACAGGTATATCTTCTACTACTTTGCAGGCTCTTATGCATACAAAGGAAAATATACACTCAGCACCAGCGCGCGTATCAACAAGAGCAGCCGTTTCGATCGCAGTGCGGGCCTGAACAAACAGATCCTTGCATCCGCAGGTCTGAAATGGGATATCCTGAAAGAAGAATTCATCAATGCCCCATCCTGGATGAATTCGCTGCAACTGCGTTACACAGCAGGTCTGACGGGCAACGTACCTGATATCACATCCTCTTCACTGAGGACCATCGGTTATACGTTTGCCAGCTTCACAACCAACACCACTTATCTTTCAGTGAGCTCTCCTGCCAACAAGGAATTGCGCTGGGAGCCAACCCTCACGCATAACCTGGCGCTGGACTTCAGCTTCCTGAACAACAGGATCAATGGCTCGGTGGATTTCTATCATAAGAAAACAACTGACCTGCTGGCTTCTGAAGCATTCGATCCTACGTCCACAGGATTCTACCTGATCAACGTAAATTCTTCAGACATCACCAACAAAGGGGTTGAGCTCAGGCTGAACACCGTGAATGTGAACAGCAGCAGGTTCCGCTGGCAAACAACAGTTAACCTCGGTCTCAATACCAACAAAGTTGGTTTCTCCACCACCAACAAGAACAGTGTGATCGGTGCGCCCAGGAACCTTACAGGTTATGCATCCCGCACTTTCTTTGCATTGCAGTGGGCTGGTCTCGATGCAAACGGGAACGGCCAGGTATGGGATGTACAGGAAGATGGAAAACGAGTGAAGATACCTGCCTCAAGGTACCAGGATCTTCGTTTTGAAGATTATGTGGAAGTGGGGTCCATCGTTCCCAAATACACAGTAGGCCTCAGCAATATCCTGCAATACAGGAACTGGGATCTTTCCTTCCTCTTTGTAGCCAATGGCGGCAACTTCATGCGTACTGATATCATTGCAGATGCTTATTTCGGGAGCAGCTTTGGAGCTTCCGGTTTCACTAACCTGCCCAAAGCAGTGGCACAGCGGTGGAAACAGGCCGGTGATGAGAACAAGACGAATGTGCCCAGGCTGAATTCTTTCAACAATAACCAGTACAACTGGAGTGATCTGAGTTACCAGTCTGCCGCATTCATCAAACTGAGAGAAGTGGCTTTATCATACCTCTTCGACAAGAAGACGCTGGGCAACTGGCCGGTGAACAATATCAAAGTGAACTTCCAGGTAAGGAATGCATGGAAATGGGTGAAGAACGATAAAGACATCGATCCGGAAGCGCACCTGATGCAGTTCGGAGAAAGAACACTTCCTATCACTCCTACTTACACTTTTGGTGTGCTGGCTAATTTTTAACTGATCAACTACAAAGAACATGAATAAGATCATTCCCGCTATATTATCCATCGCACTGTTTACCACAGCCTGCGAAAAAGAATTCCTGGATGTGGACCAGCCCGGTGTGGTGGCCATCAGTTCCACCGTTGATTACGATATGCTGCTGAACTCAGATGACATCAATGGCACATTTGCGTGGCCGCTCCTGCATCTGAACGATAATTTCGAATTTGCTCCCAACGACGCTCCTACCGGCGCTGCCGGCATGATCTATACCTGGCAGGAACAGCCTTACCAGGACCAGGACCCCGTGCTCTGGTCATTCCCTTACAAGGCTATCTATTATGCCAACCTGGTAGTGAATGAAGTGGACGGATCCACCGGCGGCTCTGCACCGGAAAAAGCCAGGCTTAAAGCGGAAGCATTACTCTCGCGCGCCTACAGTCATTTCTGCCTGGTACAGTTATACGCGAAGCCTTACAATCCAGCTACTGCTGCGAATGACCCGGGAATACCATACGTAACTATCGCTGACATGTATGCGAAAACACCCGATCGCTCCACAGTAAAGGCTGTGTATGAGAAGCTGATCGCTGATGTAACAGAGGCTTTGCCCAACCTTCCCAATACGAATATTGCAAGCTTCCGCGGAAGCAAGGCTGCTGCCTATGGTCTGCTGGCGAGGATCTACCTGCACATGAAGGAATATGACAAGGTGATCACCAATGCCGATGCAGCGCTGGCACTGAAGAGCACTGTACTGGATTATACCCTGCCCACTTTTGTAATGCCTGCACTGGTGAACAACAGCGAGTTCCTGTACCTCCGGGTCAATACAGAGCTCGATCACTTTTTCACAGCCATACTCACCCCGGATGCTGAAGACCTGCTGCCATTCTCAGATTCCCGCAGGGATCTGTATGCAGCATTCGGATATGCCCTGCTGGATTCCCACTATGGCATTACCGTTCCTGAAACATTGCTTTCAAAAGCGGAGGCCCTGGCACGCAAAACAACGCCGGACCTGAACGCAGCCCTCACCATTCTCAACAACCTGCATGTAAAGCGCGATACGGACCATACAAATCTCAGTTCTTCCGATAAGGAAGAAGTGATCGACTGGGTGGTGGAAGAAAGAAGAAGAGAGCTCCTTCCTTCCGGTATCCGTTGGTTCGATATGCGCAGGCTGGCCGCAGAAGGGAGAACTGCTACCGTTACACGTACTGTGGGTTCAGACACTTATGTGCTCACACCGGACAGTAAGAAGTACACCTTGCAGATCCCGCAGAGTGTGATCAATTTCAACCCTGGCATGCCACAGAACGATAAATAAAAAACATTTGAATTAACAGATATGAAACCACTGATCTATATCGGCTCCCTCCTCTGCTGCACAGCAGTGTACGCACAGGATGTGAAGCTCGCAGGCGTATTAGCCGACAGGAAGAACAGCAAAATGGAACTGAGCAATCCCGATGAACGTCGCTGGACCATTGACGCTGACGGGAATGGAAAATTCGGGCAAACACTCTCAGGAATTCCCAAAGGATTCTACAGCTTTACCGGCACGGGTCAGTTGTACCTGGAGCCCGGCTTCAACCTGCTGATCTCTAAAAAGGATGAGCAGCCTGTATACCAGGGCAAGGGCAGCAAGGAAAACAACCTGATAGTACTGATCAATGCCAATAGCCGGAAGCAGGGAGAAGCCATGGAAAAAGGAGATTTCAACTTTGTGGTGCTTCCCGACCTTATCAAGAAAATGGAAGCCTGGAGAAAAGTGCAGTACCAGCTGATCACCAAGCAAAAGTTAAGTCCGGAATTCACGGCACTCCGCAAGGGCGATGTGGATTATGCCATCCGTAACCTGTACCGGGAGTACAGTTACAATTACGGGGTGGATATGCAGAAACGCGCCAACTTTTACGGCCTGATGGAAAAGATGGCCGGCAATTTCGATATGGCGAAAATGGATTCCGCCCGCAAAGAAATGGAAGTTAAAAAGCTGACCAAAGAAGAAAAAGCAGCAGTCGATTCCCTGGTGAGAAACGGAGCTACCATGAATGAGGCGGCACTGTTCAAAGCATCATACAGTTACAGAAAATGGCTGGACTCCGAGATCCAGACCCTGGTATACACGAAATACCGCAATCAGTTCAACTCCGGTATGGGCAATGAGGCCATCAAAAGCCTGGTGGTCAAATCTGAGATCACAGATCCTTTCCTGAAAGATTATCTGGGATTCCGCATGGCATCAACCAGTCTGAAAATGGCGAAAGACATGAATGACGCAGACAGCATCTACCAGGCATATTCCACCGAAAATGCTGCTTTCAAAAACATCATAAATGATATCTACCAGAAGATAAAGAAGTTCACCAAGGGCGCGCCTGCCCCTGAATTTGTGTATACTACCGTGACCGGAGAAAAGGTGTCACTCAGCAGCCTTCGCGGCAACCTGGTGTACATCGATGTATGGGCCACCTGGTGCGGCCCCTGCAAAGCGGAAATTCCTCATCTTAAAAAGGTGGAAGAAGCTTACCACGGCAAGTCAGTCAAATTTGTGAGCATTTCCGTTGACGAGCTGAAAGATGCAGGAAAATGGAAATCATATGTGATCGACAATAACCTGAAAGGTGTTCAACTCATGGCCGACAATGCCTTCAATTCAGATTTCATCAAGGATTTCAATATTGCTGCCATACCACGTTTTATCCTGATCGATAAGGAAGGCAGGATCATTTCTGCCAATGCCCTTCGTCCTTCCAATAAGAAATTATCCGAGGAACTGGACAAATATCTTGCTATGTAACAGAGGACCGTAGCTATGAAAAGAGGCGCTCCCGGTATTCCGGGGGCGTTTTTTTATCTTAAAACTGACAATTTTTCAAGTGGTGCCAACCAGGAAAAATGTCATTTTTTCAAAGAAAATGCCAGGATGTTCAGTCGGATCCCAATGGCATGGCAATTGAAAAAAGCGGAATGAATCCTATCAGGATTGTTATCATTTTTTGTGCATTTGTTTCTAATCATTCAAATCATAAACTATGGCAAACAATTTCAAACTTGCTCCACTTCACGACAGGGTAGTGATCAAGCCTGCTCCGGGCGATGAGAAAACTGCCGGAGGCATCATCATCCCTGATACTGCAAAAGAAAAACCTCAGAGAGGTACAGTTGTAGCTGCCGGTCCTGGCAGAAAAGATGAACCGGTAACAGTAAAGTCCGGGGACACTGTATTGTTCGGAAAGTACGCCGGTACTGAAATTCAGATGGATGGCGAGCAACTGCTGATCATGCGGGAATCCGACATCCTGGCCGTACTCTGATCAACTGTTTCAGATTTCAATTTCAATCATTTAAACTTTCCATTTTTGTAAAATCTACCATTATGGCAAAGCAACTTTTCTTTGACACTGATGCAAGGAATAAAATGAAAAAAGGGGTGGACACACTTGCCAATGCAGTGAAAGTAACACTGGGCCCCAAAGGAAGGAATGTAGTACTTGAAAAAAAATTCGGTCCCGCCACCATCACCAAGGATGGCGTTAGCGTGGCCAAAGAAATTGAACTGGACGATCCCATCGAAAATATGGGAGCACAAATGGTGAAGGAAGTGGCATCCAAAACAGCGGATATTGCAGGGGATGGCACTACCACCGCTACAGTGCTGGCGCAGTCCATCATTACAGAAGGTCTGAAAAATGTAGCTGCTGGCGCCAATCCCATGGATATCAAAAAGGGAATTGACAAAGCCGTTTCAGCGGTCATCAATTCCATCGGTGAGCAATCCCAGGCGGTAGGCAACAACAACCGCATGATCACGCAGGTAGCCACCATTTCCGCAAACAACGATGAATCCATCGGCCAGCTCATTGCCCGGGCATTTGAAAAAGTGGGCAAAGAAGGAGTGATCACTGTTGAAGAAGCACGCGGTACAGACACTACAGTTGAGATCGTGGAAGGCATGCAATTCGACAGGGGTTATATCTCTCCATATTTTGTGACCAATTCAGAAAAGATGCAGGCAGAACTGGAGAACCCGTATATTCTTCTTTACGACAAGAAATTGTCAGTAATGAAAGATCTGATACCGGTGCTTGAAAAGACTGCACAGACAGGGCGTCCGCTGCTGATCATCGCTGAAGACCTGGAAGGTGAAGCACTGGCCACCCTGGTGGTAAACAAGTTGAGAGGTACCCTGAAAGTGGCGGCAGTAAAGGCTCCTGGCTTTGGAGACAGAAGAAAGGAAATGCTGGAAGATATCGCCGTGCTTACCAGCGGCACTGTTATCAGTGAAGAACAGGGATACAAGCTTGAGAACGCAGATCTCGGTTACCTGGGAAGCGCAGCCTCCATTACCATCGATAAGGACAACACCACTATCGTTGGCGGAAAAGGAAATAAGGATGCGCTCAACGCCAGGATTGCGCAGATCAGGGCTCAGCTGCAGAATACCACTTCAGAATATGATAAGGAAAAACTGCAGGAAAGGCTGGCCAAGCTTAGCGGCGGTGTAGCCGTTCTGTATGTTGGCGCTGCCACCGAAGTGGAAATGAAAGAGAAAAAAGATCGCGTGGACGATGCACTGCACGCCACCCGCGCCGCCATTGAAGAAGGCATTGTACCTGGCGGAGGCGTGGCCCTTATCCGCAGCCAGCAGGCGCTGGAAAAACTGAAGGGCAGCAATGAAGACGAACAGACCGGTATCTCCATCGTTAAACGGGCCGTGGAGGAACCATTGCGCCAGATCGTGAAGAACTGCGGACTGGAAGGCAGCATCATTGTTCAGAAAGTCAGGGAAGGCAACGGAGATTATGGCTTCAATGCCCGGGATGAAGTGTATGTGAACCTGCTTGAAGCTGGAGTGATAGACCCCGCAAAGGTCACCCGCATTGCTGTTGAGAATGCGGCATCCATTGCAGGACTGCTGCTGACAACCGAATGTGTGATCAGCGACAAACCTAAAAAAGAAGAAACTGTTGCCAGTACTGCACCAGCTATGAGTGGCATGGATTATTAATTGCAACAACCTGAGAAAAGGGAGGAGCATGCTCTTCCCTTTTTTTATTTCAAACCAGTGAAACGATGGAGAACCTGTTGTATGCAAGCGGCATCATGTGCCTTGTGATATTGCTCCTGATCTTTCTGCTGAAGAAACTGAATCAACCTTATCTTATTGCCTATATCCTGGCCGGCTTATTACTTGGGCCACATGTGTCCGGTGTTTTCAGAGACCCGGAAAGCATTGAGCATATCGGTGAGATCGGTATTTTGTTGCTGATGTTCTTCCTGGGAATGGAGATCAATATCCCTGACCGGAAAAGCCTGCTGCTGAAACCTTTGATTGCACAGGGAGCAAA
Organism: Pseudobacter sp.; assembly: GCF_051955275.1. NCBI lineage: Bacteria > Pseudomonadati > Bacteroidota > Chitinophagia > Chitinophagales > Chitinophagaceae > Pseudobacter > Pseudobacter sp. The sequence goes on from NZ_JBQCGW010000264.1 coordinate 23,369, forward strand.
AACAATTGTCAGCTTTGCACTGAGCGCACTGATCTGTCATTTCATGCAGTGGCCTGTACAAGTGCTGGTACTGCTTACTGCCTTTCTCACTTTCAACAGTACAGCCGTAGCCAGTGAACTGATGCGGAAGAATGGCCAGATCCGCACCGTTTTCGGTTCTGTAGTGCTGAATATGCTCCTATTGCAGGACATCCTGCTGGCGCCCGCCATCACTTCATTCCAATTGATGGGATCTTCAGCTATCCATCCGGGTAAGTTCATAGGGGCAGCGTTGGGTAGTATATTACTGTTCTTCTTGCTCAGGTCCATCAGGAACAGGGATCTTTTTCAGTTCCCTTTTATCCGGGCTTTTGACAAAGATCATGAACTGCAGGTATTTGCCGGTGCTATCATCTGTCTGGGATTTGCAATGCTGGCAGATCTTGCCGGATTGAGCGGCCCCATCGGCAGTTTTGCTGCAGGCCTGCTGATAGGCCGCACACAGGCATTTGCATGGCTGGAACAGGTAATGCATCCCTTCAAGGTTTTCTTTGTGGCATTGTTTTTTATGTCTGTAGGAATAAGACTTGACCTTGATTTTGTAACTGATCATTATTTGTTGGTATTGACCCTTACCACCATGATAATGGTCATTCATTCCTTTACTACTGCCTTGGTTTTCAGGCTGCTCAGGTTTCCGTGGAAGCATAGCTTATATGCCGGCGCATTACTCTCGCAATCAGGAGAATTCGGCATACTGATATGCGCCATTGCTTATAATACAGGCCTCATAGATGAAACCTTCTATAAAACAGGCCTGGCAGTAACAGCACTTTCTTTGCTGCTCACCACTTTCTGGGAAAAACTGTATGGCATATTATTGGATAACAAACGGACAACAGCATTGATTTAAAGCCACGGATATGAAAAAGACATACTACATCATGTTCCATATAAAAGTGAAGGGAGAATTACAGACCTTCGGAAAATTCTATATCGGGCAGCACAGGGCACTGGCCCATGGGCTATTCAAGAAGATGAGGGGCAAAGCGGATACAGATGGCAGTGAGGTGCTGTTCGTGGAATTGATGGAAACCCATGAAAAATTACCCCTCAACATACAGATGTTAGCCTGTACCCTGGATGAGCTCGCAGAAAACTGCCGGGTCATTGCCAAAGAAACTTTCAAATGGAATAATATCGACCCGGGTAATTAAAATCGCATTAATAATGGCGCTCACGGTGCCTGAAAACATCCGTCCCCCGTACATATACACAATCCATTAAGACAGTTCGATCTGTTTGACCACTATTTTTGCAGACTAAACAACTACCGTGAGAACATTGCTAATTGAAGATGAAGCAGCAGTTGCTGTAATGATCAATAAGGGACTGAGTGAATCAGGATACTCCGTAACAGTGGCTCCGGACGGGCATATTGGCCTGGATATGGCCCTGAACAATAATTTCGACATTATCATTCTCGATATCATGCTTCCCGGCATCAATGGCCTGGAGCTCTGTAAAAAGCTGCGCAGGCAGGATGTGAATACGCCCATCCTGATGCTTACCGCACTGGATTCCACGGAAAATATTGTAACCGGACTGGACAATGGCGCGGATGATTACATGACCAAGCCTTTCAAATTCCCGGAACTGGAAGCCCGCATCCGCAACCTGGCCCGCCGTAACAACAGCGCAGTAAAGGCTTCTGATCTTTTACAGGTAGCCGATCTGGTTATGAATACAGCAGCCAAATCCGTTACCCGCAATGGCCAGGAGATCAGTTTCACCGCTACGGAATACCGCTTGCTGGAATTCATGATGCGCAACAGGGGCAGGGTGCTCAGCCGCATCGAACTGCTGGAAAATGTATGGAGCATCAATTTCAATATGGGCACCAATGTAGTGGATGTGTACGTAAACTATCTCCGTAAAAAAATTGACAGGAATAACTCCGTAAAACTCATCCATACCGTTACCGGCATGGGCTATATCATTAAAGGATAGTCCGTATGAAGATCCAGACTAAAACTGCCCTGCTGTTCACCGCGCTCACGGCCACCATCATTCTTTCCACCAGTCTGACCGTGTACTATTTCACCAGCCGGTTTGCCTTCAACGATTTTCTGAAACGGCTTGAACTGCGGGCACATATCTCCACCCGGATCCTCTTTGAACAGGACAAGACTACCACAGACGCATTCAGTGAACTCCGTCAGCAGTACCTGGAAGTGCTTCCCCAGGAGAAGGAATACGTTCTGAGATACGACAGTGTTGATCAGAATACCCTGCGCCAGCAGGGACTTCCGCTTGATCTTTCCTTTGTAAGGGAAGTAGCAAATAAAAAGGGAGAAGTAGCTTTTGCACATGTAAAGAACGTGCATTACGCAGGTATTCTTTATAATGATGAACAGGACGGCCCTTATCTTATTATCAAATCAGCCGTGAACAAACATGGAGAAGACCTTTTGCGGAATCTCCGGAACACAAAGGCCATTCTCGCTATCATATCCATCATCATCGTATTCACCGTCAGCATTTTCTTTTCCAGGAAAACTTTCGAGCCCGTACGTAAGATCATTGCCCGGGTAAATACCATCAGTGCAGATAATATCCATTTTCGCCTGGAAGAAAAAGGAAAGGATGAAGTGGCAGAACTGGCGCATACGTTCAACAATATGCTGGACCGCCTGCAGGCTTCCATGGAAACCCAGAATAATTTTGTGAGCAATGCCTCTCATGAGCTAAGAACACCGCTGACTGCCATCATCGGCGAGTCCGACATTGCCCTGGCCAAAGGCAGAACCGAGGAGGAATACAGGAATTCCCTCGAGATCATTTCAAGGGAGGCAGGCAAGCTGCATCGCCTCACCACCAGCCTGCTGAACCTTGCCAGGTCAGGGTTTGACGGCAAGAAACAAAATTGGGAGATCCTCAGAATGGATGAGCTTGCCTTCACCGTAAAAGAATCCATCGACGAAATAGATCCGCAGAACCAATTACAGCTTGATCTGTCGGAATTGCCCTCCGATGAGAACCGCATCTCCGTGCATGGAAACCTCAACCTGTTGAAACTGGCTCTTACCAATGTGGCCATGAATGCCTGCAAATATTCGAATAACAGAGTGGTGACCATGAGCGTGGAGGCCAGAGGCCTTAATGTGCTGGTAAAGATCATTGACAGGGGCATCGGTATTCCCGCAGATGAACTGAAACATATCTATGTGCCTTTCTTCAGGGCTTCCAATACTAATAATTATGAAGGTTATGGCGTTGGTCTTCCATTGACCCAGGCCATTATCAGGTTGCATAATGGAAGTATTAACGTACATTCGGAAGTAGATAAGGGCACCAGCGTTACGCTCTCACTTCCTGCAGCAAACCTTGTTGAATCCCACCCGGAGTAAACAACCAGAAGATTAAACACAACGTTGAAACGCCTGATTCTCTTACATCATTCTAATTATTCTTATCAGATTCTAATCAAATTCTTACGGTTTCTTTAGGTGCGTCTTAAATACTCTTAATGGCGGCAGTGCAACTTTGCATTCAGTAACATGATTATCGAATACAAAGTGTAAATATGAAAAATGTACTGATCCCAACTGATTACTCACTGGCATCTCTTGAACTGGTAGAGAAAACTGTGCAGAGCCTGCAGCATCAGAATCTGAACATTATCCTTTTTCATGCTTTCGAGATACCTTTTTTTGCTGGTGACATTGTAGGCAACAACGGCAAATTGCCTTACCGAGATATAGTAACAGATGCTTTCCGTAACGGATGCAAGCGCATCAAGGAACAAAATCCAAAGGCCATTCAGAGCATTCTGCTGAGGCATTTGTATGGTAATACGAATGCAGTATTCCACAATTTTTTGGATGCCAATGAAATTGACCTGATCGTTTTTCCGGATGGATATGTTTTCACGCCCGTGCACCCACAGAGTGTGAACCCTGCTCCTCTCTTCAGAAAATCAGGTGTAACCCTGCTGAAGAATTTTACTCCTGTGAAGAAAATGCAACCGGTAACCACAACTTCCACTGCTCCCAGGAGCAACCCGGTTGTAAGTGAAAATGATTACTCAGTAAAAGAAACAGAAGCCTATGTTATTACAAAAGAATATTCCGCTGCGGTACATCTTCGGGAAAATTCGCAATGAGATAATCTTCATTCTTCTTTATACCACGGGTATTGCACTGTTCCATGCATTCTTTGAGTTTGCGCCGATCTCCATCCCCCTTGCCGTTCCGGCAATACTGGGTACTGTGATCTCGCTGCTGTTAGGTTTCCGGAGCAACCAGGCATATGACCGCTGGTGGGAAGCCCGCCATGTGTGGGGCGCTATTGTGAATGATTCGCGCACACTTTCCAGGCAGGTGCTCACCTACACGGACGTGCTTTATCCGGGAGATGAAGTGCAGCGATTCAGGGAGAAGATGATCCGGAGACAGATTGCCTGGAACTACAGCCTGGGGCAGTCGCTCCGCGGCATGAGTGCAACAAGAGGCCTGGAAAAATATATCAGTGAGAAGGAAATGCAGTTCATTTCGCATTACGACAATGTGCCTACGGCATTGCTGGAGCTGCATGGACGCAACCTGAAAGAAGCACTGGAAGAGGGTTATATCAACCGATATCAGCATGTGGAGATGGACAGAACGCTTACCCGTTTATGTGATGCCATGGGAAAATGTGAAAGGATCAAGAACACGGTATTCCCGGCCACTTACAGTCTTTACATCCATTTCTCGCTGCTGTTGTTCATCTGCCTGCTTCCATTCAGCCTGATCGAATATTTCGGGTTCTTCGAAATACCAATGGTGATGGCTGTATCAGCCTGTTTCCTGCTGATCGAGAAAATGGCCATTCATCTGCAGGATCCGTTCGAGAATAAACCGACCGATACACCAATGACCACTATCGCGAAGAATATCGAAAAGAACCTGCGGCAGATGTTGCGCGACCAGCAGATGCCGGAACCGGTTCCGCAGGACAATTCAAAGAAACTCTATTACATATTGTAACCCCTAAAGTCGCACCGTTCAATGCGACTCTTTGCATCCGTTCGTATTGAGTCAGGGTAAGCCCCGGTAGCAGTACCGGGGCTTCTTTCATAATGTGACTTCATGGCTGTACTTTCTTTTTGTAACTGTATTGCGCTGCTGCTTCAACAAGTTACTCGGTCAGTTTCATGTAGGTGCACTCATTTTCTTTGACGTTATCCTCTCTCTCATCCCACTCATCCACTTCTTTGCCATCTTTGATCTGCTTTGCATACCAGCTATGCTTACCAGGCGAAAGCGGAACATTCAGTACATTGATGCTGCTGGCCGTGCCACATTGAGGCTTCTCGATATGCGTAAGCGTGATCTCTCCTGCTGCCTTGCCATCCACATAGATCTTGATGGCATCGAACTTTGAATTGTTCATGAAGGTGTAGAACATCATGTTGCCGGTTGGCGCTTTTGCCTTGTCTTTTTTACAGCTGGCCAGGAATGCCAGGCCCAATACCAGTACGAGGGGTAAAAGGAGTCCGAACGGACGGGAAAAACTAAGTTTCATTTCAGGTTTAATTTTTATTGATGTATTTTGATTTGACACTGCAAAACTATTCCCGTCCACAGCCTGTAAAAAGTTTATGGCACTGACATGTAGCAGAAATCCAATTGAAGGGAGGTAAAAAACAGGATAAACCGTTTTGCCTTTTGGGGCACCGGCGCTTCAATGGAAATCAGCTACGCTTCAGCCGGAAAAACTTGCCAGACCTGCACGGATCGATAGTTTTACAACCACCATAAAATGGAATTTCCGATTTTCATATGCGTAGCTGAAAGAATGCGATGGGTGCTCATCGTTATCTTTTCATTGTCAGTTCAGGCAGGATACCCCCAATCCAGTGAACTGACCATAACGCGTTACACGGAATCTGACGGGCTCAGCAGCAATATCATCCGATGCATCTTACAGGACAGTCGCGGCATCCTCTGGATCGGCACACCAGACGGCCTCAATTATTACGACGGTTATAATTTCAATACACTCAGAAAAAACAGGGCAGACAGCAATACCATCCGCGCCAACTTCATCACGAAGCTCGCAGAAGACCAGGTGGGAGATATCTGGATCGGTTTCCTGTACGGCGGCGTAAGCAGTTACAATATTGCCACCGGCGTATTCAGGCATTATCCTCTCAAAATATATGACCGGGAAAACCAAACGCAGACACAGGAGATCACCATGCTGCACATCGATAAGCTGGACAATATCTGGATCGGCGTTCGGCAGGGCGGATTGTACAAACTGGACAAATACACCGGCCGCTTCAGTCAGTTCAACCTGACAAGTACATCAGGCGTCCCCATCACCCGCGACCTGCCCGGGATTTACAATACGATCTATGCATTGCACGAAGACCACTCGGGGCTGTTCTGGCTGGCCACACATGCAGGCCTGTACACCTTCGATCCGGTCAATACGGCCATGAAACATTTACGCCACACCCCCCTGCATCCCGGGAAAAGGGACCAGGAGCTGCTCCAGAGCATCAGCAGGGATGGCAACTATTTGTGGATGGGCACCTGGACGGGCGGCCTGGCCCGCTTCGATACCCGCAACGGTCAATGGGCACATTTCGATTACACTACTCCATCGCCCGCCAGCAATATCATACCGGATGTACTGGTGCAGGAAGGCGACTCCCTCATGATCGTTGCTGCCGACAAAGGCATCGGGTATTTTAACAAGAAGAACAAACAGTTCTCTTTCCTTCGGAATACCGCAGGTAGCAAACCCGGCAATGTGAAATCGGTTTACAAAGACAGATCAGGCAATATCTGGATCGCCGGAGATCAGGGACTGATGAAAACAGAAAATCCTGCCCGCAAATTCAGGTTCACTCCTGTTGAGAGCCATCAGAATACTGCTTTGTATGAAGTGAGCGCAATATTGGAGAACAGGAAATGGCAATTACTCGGCACCTCGTACGACAGAGGCCTGTATGTAAAAAACAAACTGACCAACAAAGAAACTGTCCTCTCCTTCGATATCATACCCGGTGAAGAACAATTCCTGGTGGTAACGGATCTGCTGGAAGATGCAAAAGGAAGGATCTGGATCCTCACCAGGGACTTTCTGTATCAGTTCGATGAAACCCGGATGACACTCCGGAAGGTCCGGCAACCCGGAGATCGCGAAGAATGCAGGAAGAGCGATTACCTGAGCAGGATACAATCAGCTACGGATGGGAGATTATGGATCGCCACACTCAGGAATGGCCTGTACCTCTACGACACGGAAAAAGACGCCTTCACCCGGCATTACTCCACTGCAGCCAAACCACCCTATCAGTTGCCCACCAATCATATTTCCAGCCTGCACGAAGATGAACAAGGCAACACCTGGATCGGCGGTAACAACGGATTCCTGGGAAGGATCGATGCACGCACTGCGGCAGTCACTGCTGTCAATACTTCTTTTCCCCAAGAAACGATCAGGGTAAACACCGTTTATGATATCGCCAGCGATAAGGGAAAACTATGGGCAGGAACGGATGCCGGCCTGTTGCAATATGCAATATCAACAGCCGGCAATACTGAATTGAAAAAGATCTATACCGCAGAAAACGGTATCAGTGCAGACCTGGTAAAAAGTGTATCCCTGTCTGATGACGGCAATATCTGGTGCATCACGCAAACGGCGCTTTGCCGCCTCGATACGGAAACAGAAAGCATCACCAGTTATGGCTACAGCGATGGCCTGCAGGTGCCCGCCATCGGCACCCGCATCCGGCAACTCAGCAAGCACAGTCTCAGTATCTGTTCCGTCAAAGGTTACTACAGCTTCAACCCTGAAGACCTGATCCGGCAGCAGAGCCCACCGCCGGTGATCATCACCTCCTTTACAGTGAACGGGCATCCCCGCTTTTATGGGCAAGACCTCGGCAAATACGGCACCATACAACTGGCGCCCTCCGAGAATCATTTCTCCTTCGAGTTTGCCAGCATCGACTACAACAAGACCGGCAGGCAGCGTTATGCCTACAAACTGGAAGGATTTGACGCCGATTGGACGAATACCCATAACCGTTATGCCGGGTATGCCAACCTGCAGCCCGGCAATTATGTGTTCAAGGTGAAAGCTACAGGAGGTCTGTACAAAGAAGAGAGCAAACTGGTGACCATCCCGGTTTTCATTTCCGGTCATTTTTACAAAAGCACCTGGTTCCGGTTATGCATGATCACTTTGCTGTTATTGACAGTTTTCCTGATCTACCATTTCAGGCTGCGTAACCAGCAACGCCTGCACAAACTGGAACACAAGGCAGACATGCTGCAGAAAGAAAAGGCCATGGCCATGTATGAAGGACTGAAGCAACAACTGAACCCCCACTTCCTCTTCAATTCACTCACCTCGCTCAGCAGCCTGATCCGCACAGATCAAAAACTGGCCGGGCAATTCCTGGATGGCCTCAGCAGCACCTACCGTTACATTCTCAACAACCGGGAGAAAGAACTGGTGCCCCTGATCGATGAAATAAAATTCTCCGAAGCCTACGTGAAACTGCAGCACACAAGATTCGGGAATGCATTGCAGGTGAATATCGATGTGGGCGAAGAATTCAATCATATGAAGATCGCTCCCGTGACTCTTCAGAACCTTTTCGAGAATGCGGTCAAACATAATATCGTAACGGATGAAGACCCGCTGATCATCGATGTACGCGTAAATGACCAACTGCAGCTGGTAATAAAGAACAATCTCAATAAAAAGGAATTCGTGGAAACCAGCAACCGGCAGGGGCTTGAAAGCCTCAGGTCGCTTTACAGCTATCTTTCAGACCGCAAACCGGAGATCCTGGAAACGGAGCAGTATTTTATTGTAAAGATCCCATTGTTATAATCACAATCACCTAAAAGCATGAAAGCTGTTATCATAGAAGATGAATCACTGGTGGCAAAAGAGCTGCAGGCAAAGATCAATGAAGTGGCCCCGGACCTGCGTATTGAAACAGTATTGCCCAGTCTGAAAACAGCCAGGAAATGGTTCATGGAGAATCCGGAACCGGACTTGCTGTTCATGGACATTCAGCTGGGAGACGGGATCAGCTTCAGCCTGTTCGACACTTTTCAACTCAGTTGCCCTGTGATCTTCACAACGGCTTACAATGAATACGCCATCAGGGCCTTCAAGGTGAATGGCATCGATTACCTGCTGAAACCTGTGCTGGAAACAGAATTGAAGAAGGCAATAGACAAGAGCCGCAACGTGCACAACAGGAATGCGATCGTTCCTGCAGATCTGATGCAGTTCATGGAGTCCCTGGCAGCAGGCAACGCCAGGCCGGTATTCAAAGAAAAGTTCATCGTCAGCATCCGCCAGCAATGGATCCCGGTGAACACGCACGATATTGCTTTCTTTTCCAAAGAGAATTTATACTACCTGCATACATTTTCCGGGGATCAGCATATTGTTGATTACACCACATTGGAAGAAATAGAAGAGTTGCTGGACCCACAGAAATACTACCGGGCCAACCGTCAATACATTGTAAATATCGAGGCTATTGCCAGCATCAGATTGCACGAGAACCAGAAACTGACATTGAGGTTGAAGTCCCCATTGAAAGAAGAGATCGATATCAGCCGGGAAAAAGCGCCTGCGTTCAAGAAATGGTTTGAGCGATGATCAATTACTGATCCTGACAAATCTTTCCAGCTGCAATGCGTAAGACCTCCGTTCACATTTATCATCCACCAGTTTGAACTGAAGCGTATCGTTGTTCACCTGGAACTGATACCGTCCTGTGTCAGCAAGATTGCAGACAGGCAGCGGGTAATCCACGGAATCCCTGATAGCCAGTATGCCATCTTCTGCTTTGTACCAGCCAAGATTCGTATGCACCTGCCCTGTTCTTTGCAGTACCACTTTAAACCGTTCATTTTCCTGGAAGGTCAGCTCCAGCCTGATATCTTTCTGCCAGAGGGAAAGCCAGGTGCCATGGATCTTCCGGGACGATGACCCGTTGGGGCTGCAGCCCATGAAGGTTGAAAATAAAATACAGACAAGCAGGGGGCGAAAGGTGTGCATAAGGCAATGAAAATTATGATAATGATTGCCTTCTTTCAGGAGTACAGGGTAGCGCTGCAAAAATACAGAAATTGCCCGGCAAACCTAATCCCTGAGAAAAATATAGAACTGACCGGCCGATGCCGGATTGTTCCCCGGCAACAGAAATGTGCAGAAATCATCAAGGTCAAAAAGCCTTTGCCGGCCGATCAGGTTTTCCCGGAACAGCGTGGTGTAGCGTTTCACCTGCGCTTCCGCATCTCCTCCCGGAATATCCAGCACCAGGTATTTGCCGTTCCTGATGGCCGACAAAAAATACTGCTGCCGGATCTCCACCGGCAATGCGTCTACCATACTCTTGTGCAACAACAAGCCATGATGCATATTGAAATAAGCCGCCGGGCAAAAGTTGATCGAATCAAAGGGACGTACCACAAAACGGCCTCCTGCCTGCAGGCTTAAAAACTCCTGTTCTGTTTGCTGCTGATAAAACTCATACGAGAACCCGTTGCTGGCAAGGGCAGTCACCATCCGCAGCGGACGGCATAAAGTGTAATGATCATAAAGTTCTTCGAAGCGATGACTGAATTCAAAATGCTCATCGATAAGGGACAGATACTCTTCCTCCGATGCTATCCCATCCAGGATCACATTAGGTGAATGCTTCCAATAGCCCAATCGTTTTCTGTACCGGCCGGGGCTGTTCCCGAAATGCTGCCGGAACGATTTCGACAAAGCATGCTTGCCTGAATACCCCACCAGTTCCGCTACCTGGCTGAGCGGGCGGCAGCTGTAGGTGACCAATGCCGCTGCACGCTCCAGGCGGGCCCTTCGGATATACTTCCCGATGGGCTCCTCCTGCACCTGAGCGAAAATGACCGCAAGATGGTCTTTTGAGACATACACATGCTCTGCTAACAGGTCTGCCGTGATATCATCCTGAAGATGAGCATCAATAAATTCCAGCAGCCGTAAGGCAACTGCCTGGTAATATGATCTGGTGGCGTTCTTATGCATATCACTTCAATTTACTGCAAGGCAGCCGTGGATGAAATACCAGTTTTCAATTATAACGATTCCTTAGAAAAGTTATCCGTTTCCGGGATTTGTACAGGCAGCATGGGAACAGGAAGAAGAATGGATAATTTCAGATCACAAATGAAAACTTACTATGGACCTTAACACTATCAGGAAAACAGCGGCCTATATTGCCGTTGCCTATATTCTTGTACAAAGCTTTCAATGGTATGTATTTGCACAGTTTCCTGCTGCAGCCAATGCACAGGAAGAAATGATGCAGGGCCATCATGCATTGCACGTCACAAGATCATGGCTGATGCTGATCAGTATGTTCGCGATGCTGATCCTGAATATCACCGTCTGCTATATTGCAGCAACGATCAACCGGTTCTGGGCAATAGTAGGCATGGCAGGTTATTTTACATTTTTTCTGCTGGAAATTTCCCTTCGCTCCGTTGAATTGTTCTACATCCAGCTCTACCTGCCGCAACAGGCGCTGAAAGCGGATCCTGGTGTATTGCAGAATATCCTTGACAAATACAGCACCTTCGCCAACATTCAGCATGCATTGTATTTCCCGTTGATCTTCTCTACGAGCATCACTTATTTTTCATTGTTCTTTATTTTCAAACCGAAGGTTCACCGCATCATCAGGTTCGTGATGCTGGTGAATATTCTTCGGTCGAGCTGGAGGCTGGGATCGGATTTCCTGAACATTGGTTGGCTACAAGGTTCTTTATACAATACCGTTTACCTGCCATTGGTGGTATTGCTGTTCGGGCTGACGGCTATCTGGTTGCTGAGGATGAAAACCACTTGCATTTCATCGGAGAGCAGTCGCTCGCGTCCCCGCGAGTGACAAATATTCCGTCGCCTCCGGCGACACGGTGCTCGCCAGAGGCGAGCAAATAGAAGTCACTCGCCGGGAGGCGAGCGACTGGGCACACGCTGACATTTATGGGCACACGCTGTTATTTAAGGGCACACATTGTTATTTTCAGGCACAGCAAAAGAAAACGGGGCCGACCCCAATGGTCAGTCCCCGTATTTACATGGCTAACTTTCCCTTACTTGATTATTTTCTTTTTCTCCTGACCAGTATGATGATGCCAAAGGCGAGTAACGCTCCCGGAAGCACGTATACATATACGTTATACAGTATCTTACCGGTTGTTCTGCCGATGCTCAAAAGAGTATCCCGTTGAAACCTCATTGTTTTATAGACAGGATACTCATTATACATCAGCCAGCTGTAATAGGCATTGAACACAGATGCACCATTTCCCCTGAACCTCGACATATGATCGGCATCACCGGTAATGATGATCCGTTGCTCTTTTCCGTTGATGGAACGGCTCATCTGAATGCCCAGGACATATTCATCTTTTCTCAGATCACCTTCCGCAGTAGAGAAGGTAGCTTCTGCCGAATCTGCTACATACAACCCGTTCTCTATCCAGATGCGCGCGTTGCCTTTTTTGCTGAAGATCGGGCGGATGGCGAACCCGTCCTTTTCTTCATAACTGATCGTAGCCGGTCTGGTAAACCAGGCGGATGCGCCTATTTTCTTTTTAATTCTATAGATCTGCATGGCCTCCTCTCCTGCCAGGTCATTACCGGCAGCGGTGGCTTTCGCCTCCATATCGATATATGAAACCTCACCATCCTGGTCGTACAATGTTCCTTTGTTCAATTGAACACCCAGCTTGTTCAGTACCGGTTGCAACATTTCCAGCTTCCCGTATTCCGCATAAAAAATAGCATTACCGCCTTTATCCAGGAAATCCGTGATCCTTTGCTGCTCTACCGGCGCCAGTTCAGTTTTGGGATCGGCCACCACCAGCATGGCAGCATTGGCAGGAACAGCATTGTTCAGGAGGGAAAGGGTATCCACATCAACTCCCTGATTGACGAGGGAGTTTTCAGCCCCCACATCTTTTGTATGCGAACTGTATTCACGCTCTCCGAATTTATCCGGGCTCCTTTCATAATGCCCCGTTGAAAAGAACACTTTCGGTGTAGTGGCTCTCACAAGTCTTCTTAAAGTCCCCGCCACTGTGGGATCGGCCGGCCACTTCGGGTCTATTGGGAATGTCCGCAACACGGCTTTCTTCCCTTTGTACTCCAGTTCCATCAACAAGACTGGTGGCTCTTTGCTGAAATCAAACCGCTTGCTGATCTCTTCCGGTGTTTTGAAAAGACTGAAATCGAGACCATTTGCCCGGGCTGTCAATTCAGCTATTTCCTTCACGCTCTTTCCCCGGTATGCATTCATCAGATAACTGTTTCCCGGGCCAATCGCATAATAGTATTCATATTTCATGTTGATATTGGGATAGAACCTCCTGTACTTTTCCCAATAGTTCCAGACATAACTGTTCCTGCTCTGCGGTACGCCAAGGTTCACCCGGTCGTCAAGCAGGTTGGTGAACAAAGTGACTGTCACCGGAGACCCATCCAGTTCTTTGATTACCTGCTGCACGGTAGAGTCGATCGTGTTTGTGGTGTTTTATGTTACAAACACGTAAACCACCCGGCCCGGGCGTGTAGAAAAATATCCCAATACCAGG
>NZ_JBQCGW010000265.1:0-8775 GCF_051955275.1 Pseudobacter sp.
ACTTCTTCCTGAAATAGCGATCCAGTAGGTGATATCCCTGACAAATGCGATATCCTGCCACCAGCTTTTCATCAGGTTGAGCAGGGCCAGTATTGCCAGCGTACCGATGGCCGCTACCACGGTATAGGAAGTGATGGACGACATAAAAAGGCCTACAGCGGCATACGCACAGATCAACAGGAATAACCCCAGTAATGCGCAGAGTACAGCAGGATAATCGAAATTCACTATCGTGAACGCTCCATGGAGGCAAAACATGCTCAATATCCCGATCAGCGTGAAAGCAAAAACGATCAGGGCCAGGAACTTTCCCAGCACGATCTGGAAACTATTGACCGGAGAGGAATACAGCAGCTTGATGGATCCGCTGTTGAACTCCCGGCTGATCACTCCCATTGTCAATAATGGAATATATAAATAGAGATAACCCTGGATGCTGAGAAAGAAGCCATCCATCTGGTTATTGAAAATGCTGTAAGTGACATTTTTGGTAACCTGACCCAAAATATCCCTGTGCGCCATGGCGCCATAAAGATTGGTATATACAATACCTGTCTGAAGTGCGAAGATCACCAGTATTAACCACGCAACAGGAGAATAAAACAATACCTGTAATTCCGCCTTTGCAATCCTGTATGTTGTTTTCATTGATTGTTCTTTTGTTTGACTGCTTAAAAAGATCAGGACTTCTTCCTGGAGAGCTCGGCAAAAATATTGTCGAGTGAATTTTTGTTTTGTGAGATATGCAATAGCTCCCAGTTGTTCTCTACAGCGCTCTTCACGATCCTTGAGATCACTTCCCTTGAATCGGAAGCATAGTTCACGGTATAGTCGATGCCTCCTGTATGGCTTGCTTCAACCACTCCGTCGATGGCTGTCAGGTATTGCAGGGAAGGAAGCTGCGCCAGGCTCACCGAAAGAGAGCTTGGCTGGAGATAGGTGTCGAAGTCCTCCATGGGACCTGAAAAGATCATCTGCCCTTCATTGATCATCCAGATATGCTCACAAAGCGCCTGCACTTCCTGGAGGATATGCGTTGACAGGATCACTGTTCTTTCTTCAGCGATACTTTTGATCAGTTTCCTTACTTCCAGGATCTGGTTCGGATCGAGGCCGTTGGTGGGTTCATCAAAAATTACAAATTCAGGTTTGTGGATGATCGCCTGTGCAATGCCGGCCCTTTGCTTGTATCCTCCGGAAAGGTTCTTGATCAGCCTCTTTCTGTAGTGAGAAAGATTACATTGTTCCATTACATACTTTACTGCAGCCGGAATTTCTGATTTCGGAATCATGCGCAGGTGTGCACAATAGGTCAGATACTCCTCCACGGTGAGTTCAGGTTGTACCGGAGGCACCTGGGGGAGAAAGCCGATTCTTTTCTTGGCCTCCACCGGATGTGTATCCAGGTTGTATCCCCTGATATATACATTGCCTTTGGTTTGTTTCAGCACGCCACACATGATATTCATGATGGTGGATTTGCCTGCTCCGTTAGCTCCCAACAATCCATAAATCCCTTTTTCCATTAATTCAAAGCTGATGTCTTTGATGGCCCATTGTACACTGTACCGATGGGATAGCTGTTCCACTTTTACAATAGATTCGCTCATAAATCCTGAAAGTTTTAAAAAAATGATGCCCTGTATCGCCCATCAGGACGATTGTACTTAAAGCGTATATGTAGTTGGAGGATTAACGCATGATACTGTTCTTGACAGTTATATCGGCAATAAGACCCAGGCCCGTCATACGGTGTAACTCAACGGGGGCGGGCAATGTAAGGGATGCATCGGAAATATTATAGAGAACTACAGTACCGTCTTCCAGACCCACCGCCAGTTCAAGGAAATTGTCGCTCTGGGACATGGCAGTGATCTTACTTCCGAAGGAAGTGAAGAGCCTGGCCGCAGCCCCCGTGATCATATCGAAATAATACAGGTCATTATTGCCGGGGCCTCCGGAAAAGAAGATAAAGTTCCTGCTTTTGATACCGAGGTATTTACTGTCAGCATTTACAAGACTACTACCGGTAAATGCCTTCCTTGTTTTGGGGGAGAAAGTGATAACACGATTCAAATTGCGCATGGTAAAGGACTGCATGTAGATCTGATTTTCTCCCGGTTTCCTCATCAATACCACGCCATCGGTGGAGGCGCCATTTCCACTGTTCGGTATTTCATTGAAGGAGCCGCCCCAGACATATTCCCAGTCTCCCATATGATTGAAGTTGACATGGTCCGAAGGATAAGGAGTTGCAGGCGTGGGGCTCGGCAATGTATCGATAACCACCCACCCACCGGTTGGATTCGGCCCGTTCAATGAGAGGTAAAGGATCCTGTTGTTCATAGCATCATACATGAAGTTCATCAGGTTGGAATTGGAATATGGATTCCACAGATCGGTGATCTTCATTCCATTCAGCGTGGTCATAGGAATATTCAACCAGGGCATCGAAAAGGGAACAGGTGAATTAGAGAATAATCTCGGATATACTTCCCCGTTGGTATTCACCAGCAGATGGGCATTGGGATAGAAGCCCATATTGACGGGATCGATATTGGCAGGCGCACTGCCCGCAAAAGCGTCCCTTAGCCGCAGCCTCTTCTGAAGGCTGTAGGAGTCCAACTCAACCGTCCCCTGCCCTCCCTGCTGCATTACTACCAGGCTCCATACACCTGTCACCGGATAGTTCTTCAGTTTTACCGGTTTGCTCCCCAGAGATTCCCCGTTGTTCTTCCATTTATAGATATCACGGTCATCTACATAAATTTTTTGAGCGGCATCATAACGGATATGCGCCAGCTCTGATTCTCCGTTCTTTTCATACAGGATAGTGTACCCGCTCTGATAAGGAGAGGCCAACCGCAATATGGCAGTAGTAGAGAAGTATTTAACCTTTGTTGCCTTATCCACCATACAATAATTGACAGGCAATGTTCCGGGTTCAGCTCCATTGTACACCAGGATGGAATCGGTACCCACCAGCTGATCACTTACATACCATTCATGTCCGTAATCAGCGGCGGTTTTGGAGGGATCGCTATATTCCCTGATGGCATTAATGGTTACAGGGTTATCAATCAGTCCATCGATATTGGTAGTCTGAAACCGTATGGTAACCGGACTACCCTCTTTATAGGAATAATTGCCCTTGTCTTTAATACATCCCGGCAATGAGATGAGCAGCGAAGCCAAAACAGTATTTATAGAAAATTGTACTTTCATTGTTTTCAGATTATAGATTAACCAATTAAGGGAAGGCTGGCCAGCATATCCGATCCGTCTTCCAGCAAGAGGGGCGTTCCGTTCTCCTTCATTTCTATCAGGTAATACTTGAAACGAAGCATCAAAACGCGTTGCTGGCTGGGATCATACGCAGCAAGATCACCCACGCCCGTTACATCCATGAATGCCCTGAATTTTTTCTCGGAATAAATGCCCAGATAGAATCTGTCCATTTCCGCATTCCACCAGACCGGTTTCGCTATCAGGTCACTGATCCTGAAAACGCGGTAAGCATAATTGGTCTGACCGGCTTTCACAGCTTCGGTATCCTTTATCCTGATGGTCAGCAGTACAGCTTCAGTGGCCAGCTGAGGAATATTCTTGAAAACAATATGAGCAGTATCCTGCGTAAAACCCGCCCTGTACTTGAATACAGCGGGCAGCGTGTAGGTAGTGGAGGGCGCATTGGTTTTGTCCTGCACCACTTCGATCATATAATCCAGGTCCTTTTCAGGCATGGTGCCTGTGAGTCTTACAGGCATCGCCAGATCCACTTCCGGTTTTCCGGGATGGAAGAAGAAGGAAAACTGCAGGGTATCCGTGAAAGCAGTGGTAAACTGGATATAATGACCGCCGTTATAGTTTGTGATATCCCTCTTTGAACAACTTTGTAAAGAGAGTCCGGTAACTATCAATAGTATGATTCCTAATTGTTTCATTTGTTCTGATTTCGATAATTAGTAAATGACTTCTCCTTCCGGAATTTTGAATGTGAACCTTTCATCCATAGGGATCAGCTGTGTGCTGCTGATCTGCATTCCCCTTCCGAGCCTTTTGTAGGCAAAGATGGTTTGCCCCTCCGTGAGGAATTCCCTTCGATATTCATTTAATAACTCGTTATAGAAACCGGCTTCTGATTGATCCGTGAATGTATTGATCTTACCTCTGGCTACTCTCACCTGGTTGAGAATGGTGAGGGCTTCTGCGGTTAGCCCTTTACGATAGAGTGCTTCGCTGTAGATATAATAGATCTCACTCAGGCGAAGTACGGGAGCGAAAGTATTCTGCTGCGATCTGAATTGCCCGGTTGAATTGGTGGCAATCCATTTCTGACTCACCATATCGGTGGATACCACGGCGTCCGGGATCAGCAGGTTGATCCGGTAATCCCTTTCAGCAGCAGGGAACCAGGAGGATACCTGCTTGTTGATCCTGTACCTTAGCGTGGTGCCTTTATAGGCGGTGACATCCGCTACCAGGTCTGTATTGAATGATCCGAACAATACATCATCCGCAAATTTTGTATATATGTTCACCCCGGCTGCATTGGTAGAAGATGTAAATTCCCACCATTTCTTAGCCCCGGAAGGTCCATAGATGTACACATACGCAGCTTCACTCAAGGCTTTCTCCACATCACCGGCATACAATGCAACTTTAGCCTGCAGGCCTGCAATGGCCACATGGTTCAATCGCATCATGCGGAAAGTGAAGAAACGTTCTTCGGCAACATTGCTGCCCACTAAACGGGTAGTCAGCTTAGTGCTGAGCGCTGCCCTGTTCAGAATGGTATCGTTCTCGGCAACCAGGTTCTTCGCTTCTTCCAGGTCTTTCTGGATGTTCTGCAGCACAGTGGAAGTAGGCGATGGCGCCGTGTAATAGGAAGGATATTTATCAACATAGGGAATATACTGGCCAGACAGATCCTGAGCCGGAGATGGCGCAAAAAGTCTTACCAGCTCAAAATGCAGCATCGCCCTCAATGCGATGGCTTCTCCCAGGATCAGCTTTTTCTCAACATTGCCAAACTGGAAAAGCCCGGTATCCTTATTCTTTATTTCAGTGATCAGTTTGTTACTGTTGGCAATGGCCTTGTAGGCATTACCCCAGATATCGGTTCCTATGGCCAGAACGGTGGGATCGGTCTGAATGAAGGTAGTGGCTGCATTTTGATATTCCTGAGAAATATCATTGCCGATATAATCCTGCGCCAGTGCGCTGTTCAGCCCCCAGGTCAGGTTCCTCCCATACAGGTTTCCTTCAGCAATGTACTGGTAAATTCCATTCAGTGCATTCCGGAACCCTATGCCTTCACTGAACAGGCGCTCCTGTGTGATCTGATCGGTAGGCTTAACATCCAACCATTTATTACAGCCGGAAAATACAAGTACAGAAAGTACTACTGCTATATGTTTAATGAATGTTTTCATGTTTCTGTTTTTTATACAAGCACAGCTTACAATACAATCTTTACAGTCAAATCATAGTTCCTTGCAAAAGGATAGGAAGTTCCCCGCTCCTGCAGAATGGTTGACCAGGTGGCCAGGTTATTGGACGACAACTGGACTTTCAAGCGGGAAATACCATAATTCAACAGCTTTTTCGACACCAGGTCATATGCGATGCTCAATGAATTGAACCTCACAAAATTGTTATCCTGGATGAACCTGGAACTGGGCCTGGTGGTGTAACTCCTGCTGGCAATGTCTTTCAGGGGAGTGATATCGCCGGGCTTCACCCATCTTTGCAGCAGGATCCTTTTATCGCCATTCTTATTGTAGATGTCTACATTCTCTACTTTCGTTACCAAAGTCTTGTTGTATTCCTGCGCCCCATACTGGTACAGGAAAGATGCAAAAAGCGAAAAAGCTTTATAGCCGATATTGAATCCGAATGATCCCTGGCCTTTGGGAGAATAATCACCAATGATCGTTTGATCGGAAGCTACCCAGTCATAGGTAATGGTACCATCCGGGCGGACATACACTTCCTTACCGTCCATCGGATTGATGCCCATTGAACGCATACCGAAAATAGAAGTTAAAGATCCTCCTTCTACATACTTGGTATAAGGGGTAGAATATTTCTCCAGGTAATGAGGGCTGGTTGGCGTGTTTCCTGTAAAGCCGTCGTACTGCGTATTTACGAGGTCATTGTATTTTTTCAGTGAGTTGGACAATTCCAGCAGTTCGTTCCTGTTACTGGCAAAGTTGCCGTATACTGAAAACTGAAAATCTTTCTCACGAATGATATTCGCTCTTACAAATACCTCGAATCCCCTGTTACGGACCTTACCAATATTGTCTTTGTAACTGGTATAGCCGGAGGAAAGCGGCAGGTCCACATCGTTCACCAGATTGTTGGTGATCTTATTGTAGAAATCAACGTTTACTGAAACCAGGTCTTTGAAGATCCCGAAATCAAGTATCAGATCGTAGGTAGTTGTTTTTTCCCAGGTCAGTGCGGGAGATTCCATGCCCATGAGGAAAGCGCCGTTACCGGTTGCATACCATTTATCCTGGTAAACGAACAACCCCTTTGCTGCGTAAGGAGGGAAATTTGTTTTGCCCAGTTCACCGGTTGTTCCGGTCAATCTCAGCCTGTTGAAAATACCAAGGTCTTTCACCCATTTGTATTTATGGAAATTAATACCGGTACCTACCGACCAGAACGGTGCAAACCGGTTATCGGAACCGAATTCGGAAGACCCGTCAAGACGCCCTGAAACATCCAGCAGGTAAATATCCTGGAACGCATAGTTCATGGTCACAAAACTTCCGAACAAGCGGGTATGGTTATCCGAGTAAGCGGGCTTACGCACGATCTTGTTGGCGAAATTGGGTGAGTTCTGCGAACCGGAAGGGAATCCGGCATAGTATTCGGCCGACATGGTCACATTTGTTTCGCGGGCATTCATTCCTCCGGAAAAATTGAAACTATGACCGGCAAAACGGTTTTCATATCGCAGGAACAGGTTGGTATTATATCCTTTGTTTACCGTTTTTGTGCGGGTGAGCTCCCCGATATTGCTGAGATCGGTACTGGTAAGGAGATTGTATTTACTGGATGCCGGATCGATAAAAGCATCCGTCCAGGAATCCTGCCTGGTAAGCGCCAGGTCAGCCCTTAACTGGAATTTGGGTAAGAAGTTCCAGATAATGGCGGTGTTATTGACTAAACTGTAATAGCCGTTCTTGTTAAAACTATTGGTACTGTAAGCTTCATACATTGGATTGAAGCGGTTGGAGATCAGTGCGTCTCCTGTATGCCAGAGGGTAGTGTTTTTCACAGGACGTCCATCAGGCCCGTAGATCTCATCATAAGGCGCCTTGGTGGTAAAAGGGCTGAAATCACCATATGGAGAGGCCTGTGCATCTACCACATCATAAGTGATATCATTGCGGATCTGAAATTTCTTTTGCCTGTAATCGATCCCCAAACCTCCTCCTTTCCTTTCGCGGAAAGAGGACTTCATCACGCCTTTCTGTTTATCGTATTTCACCAGGAAATTGAAGCGAAGATTATCCGTTCCACCGTCGATATTGAGCGTGTGTTTGTGATTGAATACATTCTCTACCGGTTGTGAGATCCAGTCTGTATTCACACCACGTTCGATCTGGTTTTGCTTCATCAGCAATTCTTTCAGGAGCGCTCCTTTGTTTACGGGGGTCATGCCGGGCGTTACGTTGTAGTAGCCAGCCAGGATCTCTGCCTGCAGTTTTTCTTCTGCATTCATTAAATTATAATCGGTAAGATCAGGTAAAGTCAAAGAGCCTACCATGGTATAATCCAATCTCAGCTTGCCCGGCTCGGGCGCCACTGTTTCGATCACCACTACTCCATTGGCGGAGCGGGAGCCGTACACAGCTGTTGCAGCAGCATCTTTCAGGATGGTGATATTCTTGATGCGGGTGATGTCGAAATCATACACTCTTTCTGCAGACACTTCGTAACCATCCATGATAAAGATGGGCAGATTGGGATTATTGGTCAGTGCGGCCTGCGACACATCCACCTGGTCAAGCGTTTTAACACCAATGCCTGAGCGTCCCCTGATATAGAATTCAGGAAGTGTATTGGGATCGCTGCCCATCACATTGTTCACCTCTATACGGAAGGAAGGATCGAAAACCTGCAGCACATCCACCAGGTTCCGGTTGCTCACTTTCAGCAGGTCTTTCTGCGTAACCTGTATGGAATTGCCGGTAAAACTTTCTTTTTTCATGCGGCTATAGCCGGTTACCACTTCATCAAGCGTTTTTTCCGCCACCTGTAATTTGATGAGAACGGAAGTAGCGTTGGCGGATATTTTGTGTGTTGCTTTTTCAAAACCAACAAACGACACTTCGAGTACATCGCCTGCATTCACCTGTAGCGTGAGCTCGCCGGTTGGCCCGGTAACTTTGGATACGCCGCTGTTCTTATTGGTAACGGTGGCGCCGGTCAGAGGATTTCCATCTGCGCTTACCACTTTTATTTTGATCTGAACCGGCGGGATGAACAGGGAGGAGCCGGGACTGGCGGGAGACAACTGGTCTGCATTGTTATTCCCTGCAATAGTCTGCCGGGTGATGAATACAGTTCTGTCGGCAATCCTGTAGGTGAGCGGCTGCCCGCGCAATAGTTTTTCCAGGAAATCTTCCAGGGGGAGATCCTTTGCTTTTATAGAAACAGGTTTGGTGTTGGAGAGTAGCCCTTCCTTGTAGAGAAAAACAAATCCTGTTTGTCTTTCAATTTCCGTAAACAACTTTTCCAGAGAAGTTCCGGAGG
>NZ_JBQCGW010000266.1:0-56038 GCF_051955275.1 Pseudobacter sp.
GGTGGAAAATGACCTGATGGAAAAAAAGGTGAAGCTGGCATCTACCGGTACAGGTTTGTACAACCTACATCAGCGCTATCAATATCTCTGCGGGCAGGGGATAAGGATCGAAAAGCAGCAGCAGCAGTTTTCTGTAAGTATCCCGCTGCTGCCTGAAAATCAGGAAACAGAAAAAAGATATCATGAATATTCTGATCGTGGAAGATGAGCCGCATGCTGCGCGGCAGTTATCGGATGTGATCCGGCAATGCAGGCCCGATTGCCATATCGGGGCCATTCTTGAATCGGTGGACGAAACCATCCGGTATTTTCAGGACATGCCTGTAGCCGATCTGCTGTTTCTGGATATCCATCTTTCTGATGGACAAAGTTTTGAAATTTTCGATGCAGTGGAAATTTCCACACCAGTGATCTTCACCACTGCCTATGATGAATATGCCATCAGGGCATTCAACTGTAACAGCGTGGATTACCTGCTTAAACCGGTGAATGCGGAACGGATGGAAAAGGGACTGCGCAAGTATGAAAAGTACTGGCAGAGCGGGAAAGATGCAAAGCCTGTTTCGCAGCTCCTGCAGGAGCTACAACAAATGCTGTTACCCATGAACAGGTTCCGGGAGAATTTCCTGGTACCTTTTAAAGACCAGCTGCTGCCGGTACCAGTAAAGGATTTTGCCTGGTTCGAACTTCGCAACGGAAGGTTAGCGGGGATCAGGTTCGATAAGTCAGTGCTTATTCTGGAAGAGCGGTCCATTGATGAACTGATTGGACAGATCGATCCCAGGAATTTTTACCGGGCCAACCGGCAATTCCTGCTTAACCGGTCTGCTATCCGCTCCGTTACCCATCATTTTAATGGCAGGCTGATGGCTCATTTGCATCCTTACCCCGAACAGTCTGTTCTTATCAGCAGGGAGAAAGCAATGAATTTCCGGAAATGGATGAGTAGCTGATCCATTGGGATACCAGTGGAGAAATCTCCACAAACCCGCTGCAAACAAGCGTTTCCGCTCTTACAACAATTCCGTAGCTTTGGAAAAGCGGCACAGGAATACCAGTGGACACCCCCTGCAGCAGTAATCAAATATGGATAAAGCAATCGCGTCAGCCCAGGAACGTAGATTTGAGAATATAGTAAAACAGGCTCCCGTGGGAATCACCATTCTTCGGGGGAAAGATATGATCGTGGAGATGGCAAATGACACCTATCTCCAGATTGTGGACAGGAAGGAGTCGCAATTCATCGGCAGATCCCTCTATGATGTACTTCCTGAAGTACGCAGTTCCGTAGAGCCGCTCCTCAGCAAAGTTTTCGAAACCGGCATACCCTATCATGGTTACGAGTTCCCGGTTTTCCTCAACAGATATGGACTTCGTGAACTTACCTTTTTCAATTTCGTATACCAGGCATTACGGGAAGAGGATGGACAGATCACAGGTGTGGTGGTAGTGGCCAATGAAGTGACCTCACTGGTGAATGCCAAACGCTTCCTGGAGGAAAGTGAGCGGGAGTTCAGGAGTATGGTGATGCAGTCTCCCATTGCCATGACCATTTTCCGGGGAACCGACTTTATCATTGAAAACGCCAACAGGACGATGCTGGATAGTATCTGGCGTATGCATGAATCAGATGTGATCGGCAAAAAAGCGCTGGACGTTTTTCCTGAGCTGAAAAAACAGAAATTCCCCGCACTGCTTCAGCAGGTTTTTGAAACCGGCGTGCCTTATCGTGAAAGCGAAGCATTCGCCATTGTGGTGGACCAGTCTTTCTACTTTGATTATGAATATGCGCCGCTGCGCGACCGTGAAGGAAAAGTAACGGGCATCCTGATCACTGTATATGATGTTACTGAAAAAGTGATAACCCGTCAACACGTGGAGGAAGCCAGGGAGCGCCTGCAACTGGCCGTGGAAGCCACTAATCTCGCTAACTGGGATCTGGATCTGCGCGACTATACGATTCTTCATTCTGCCCAGATGATAGAGATCATGGGGCATCCTCCAGGCACAGTACTCACTCACCAGCAGATGCGTTCCCAGTTATTGCCCGAAGACCAGCCTGTGTTACTCAAAGCGATGGAAACAGCGCTTCAGTCCGGTATTTATCAATACGAAGCACGCATCCGGATTCCCAATGGAAATATCCGCTGGGTCAAAACTCAGGGGAAGGTTGTATTCAATGAAAGCGGTGAGCCCTTAAAAATGCTGGGTACCCTCAGGGATATCACAGAAGAGAAATCTTTCTCCCTGGCCCTGGAAAATGAAGTGCGCGAGCGTACCCAGGAACTGGCATTGAAGAATGAAGCACTGGAAAAAATGAATGCAGAGCTGAACAGTTTTGCCTATGTTTCCAGCCACGACCTGCAGGAACCGCTTCGCAAGATCCGCATCTTTGCAGAACGGATCACAGAGACCGAATTACAGAACCTCACGGATAAAGGGCAGGATTATTTCCACCGTATTGAAAAGGCTGCCAGCACCATGCAGACCCTGATCAATGATCTCCTGTCTTACTCACGCACCAGCAATGCTGATCGGGTTACCGAGATCGTTAGTATGAATAAGATCCTTGAAGAAGCCAGGGAAGAGTTGAAAGAGGTGTTTGAAGAGAAGAAAGCATTGCTTCATTCTGATGATCTGGGGCAGGGCAGGATCATTCCTTTCCAGTTCAAACAACTCCTGATCAACCTGCTCAGCAATTCGCTGAAGTTCGCCGGTCAGGGGCGGCAACCGGTGATAAACCTCAGGCATGAAATCATTATGGGCACTGAGATCCCAAACACTACAGCAGTTCCGCAACAGCAATATCATCATTTCATGTACACTGATAACGGCATTGGTTTCGATAACCAGTTCAGGGAACGGATCTTCGAGATCTTCCAACGTCTGAATTCCAAAGAGAAATTCAATGGCACAGGCATCGGCCTCGCCATCGTGAAGAAGATCGTGAGCAATCACCAGGGCTTCATTGAAGCGCATGGTGAAAGGGATAAGGGGGCGCAGTTCGATATCTGGTTCCCCGTTCTATGATAAAAGAACGGAACAACCTGCATGGCTGTTCCGTTAAACTGACTGCTACCACGCTTTACGATAGCTGAGGATAACGTATGAATTTATGATCATTACTTCCCCTTCATAACTGAAGCCATCGATGACGGCTGCCTGCTCAAAAACATATTGTTTTTCCTGCAAACTGATAGTCTTCAGCAGCAAACCGCCTGGTTTCAGCATACGATAATATTCGTCAAAGCTGCAACTGCACAGGGTATTCAATATCACATGCACTGAATTGCCGGGTACAGGCAAATATTCAGTATCTGCAATCAGACCTATAGCCTGATGGGGATACCGGTCCCAACGCAAACACAATAAAATATTGGAGAATAATTCCTGCCAGGCTAAACCGGTATTCAGGAGGATCAGTGTGTCATTGACTGAATATTCGGCATATAATAAGCGAAGTAGTTCCCGCTCCAGCGAGCGCTCCGGGATGAACTTTTCCATTTCTTCTGAGATTAATATACACAATAGAAAGCTGGCCTGCTGTGATTACAGCCAGTGCCTGTTAGAATGACGCCGCGGCGTCAGTGTGCATAGATCTGAGAAGTGCTGGTGCTCATCGTCCTCCGGGAAGCATGTTTTAGATTGATCCCGGCGCAAAAGTAGTAAAATTTATCAATTGCACGGAGCCGCCTGTTTTTCGAAACGAAAAAGGGCTGATACAAAAGATCAGCCCCCGGTTTTGCTTGCACAGGAAATTCAGTTTACTCTGTGGACCCTGTTATATTGCCACAGGTCAGCATATTTTTTGGATAGTAAGGATTTTTGATGGCAGTTTCATTGCTCAGCCAGATTTCCCCGGTCATGGGGCATTGCTGCCTGTACACGATGGAAGTTGGTTTGCGCTGGTGCTGCATCCAGTACCATACATGCTCCGACAGCTTTGCAAAGTTCTTGCGCTGCCTGTTGATGTTTTTGGTTTCTGCTATTTCATTGGCCAGGTGAATAGCTTCAGACCTTTTACGCTGCAAAGTATCCAGCATAAAAATATTGACTTTCTTGGCACGCCATTTTGTGAGCTCCGCACTCAGTGATTTAGCATGGGTGGCGGCATTCACTGAATCAGAGTTCAGCAGGCATTCTTTCACCATCAGGTAGGCCTTTGTTACGTCATCAGCGCCGCTGGCTTCACGGTAAGCAGTAAAACCACAGAGAATGGCTGCTGTAAAAGCGAGCATCAGGATCTTCTTCATATTAGTTTGCACTTTTTTTGATCAGTTTGTCCATTTCATTTTTGATGTCCGTGAAATGCAGGCGGTTCACTGTTGACATAGGCTGCTGCAAACGCAGGCTGATACTGTCTCTCAGCTTTTTAAGGTGCGCCAGCGCATAGAGCTTTACATCCGTCTTCTGATAATCATTCATGGCTTTGACGCCTTCCGCCACCTCTTTATTGTACACGATCTGTCCCAGGCGCTCCAGGTAATTGCGCTGAATGGATCTCCTGAAATAAGCTGCTTTTTCATCAGATGGCATGTCATTCCAGATCTCCGCTTTCAGGTCTTCCAGGTATTCAGGTACTTTATAAGCCTTGGGATCATCCATGCTGTTCTGCTGCATATTCGCCAGGATACCGATATTCAGGTACATCTGCATATAGTAATTCTGCTGTTCCATTATTTCGCTGGAAGGCTTGAGGCCCAACAGGTCTTTGGTATAAGCAGGATATAACCAGAGTGGTGGATTGTACACATGCTTTGCAATGAATTGCATAGAGCTCTTCATCTTTTCTTTGGGAATGTACTGGTACACGATTCCTTTTTCCTCCACGCTCTTAATAGTGATATTGCGGGCATTCACGTATTTAGCCACATGACGCATATAAAGACTGTACTGTCTTACCACGGCTTTATGCATCTCTTTCAGGTTTATGTAGAGATCGCCTTCCGTCTTTGTCCAGGCGGGCAATGCAGCCACCACACGCTGAAGGTTTTTGATGCCGTAATCATTCGCTTTCATCACATCATCACTCAGGTCTTCTTTCTGGCTCCTTGGATCTTCATCGTTTCCTTCTCCACCAAACCAGAGGCGCGGGTTGGCAGCCAGACTGTCCACTATAAGTTTATTGAGGAAGAGGGATTCTTCGTTCTCATCTCCTTTGTAGAATTGTTTGTAGCCCCACATGATGGCCCATTTATCATAGTCGCCGATCCTTGGGTAGATACCATCTTTCCCGATATTGTCTTCCGGTTGCGCCACATAGTTGAAACGAGCATAGTCCATGATGCTGGCGGTATGTCCATGTGCTTCCACCCATTTCTTGTCGCGTAATTTTTCCACCGGTGTGGCCGAACTGGCACCCATATTATGTCTCAGGCCGATGGTATGTCCAACTTCGTGTGAGCTCACAAAGCGGATGAGGTCACCCATCAGTTCATCATCGAACTGCATTTTACGGGCCCTTGCATCCAGTGGGCCCGCCTGCACCATGTACCAGTTGTGAACCAGTTTCATTACATTATGGAACCAGCCTACATGGCTTTCGATGATCTCACCACTGCGCGGGTCCCATATACGGGGCCCGTAGGCATTGGGCGTTTCTGATGCATAGTAGCGGATCACGGAGAAGCGCGCATCTTCCAGGCTCATGGTGGAATCATTCTCCGGCCATTCTTTTCCGATGATGGCATTTTTGAATCCTGCTTTTTCAAAGGCCTTCTGCCAGTCGTTCACACCGGCAATAAGATAAGGCCTCCATTTTTTTGGAGTTGCAGGATCGATATAGAATACAATGGGAGTGGCGGGTTCCACCATTTCCCCGCGTTTGTATTTTGCCAGGTCTTCCCGTTTGGGCTCCAGTCTGAAACGCTGGATATAGGATTTCTTTTCGGCCACCTGTTTGTCTTCATCAAACACCAGGAACCTGTTGGCGAAATACCCTACACGGTCATCAAACAATCTCCGCTGCATGGGCACTTCAGGCAGCACCACCATGCTGGTATTTGTTTCCAGTGTAACCACACCGCTTGACGCTGCCGCGCTCAATGCCGGGTTCACACTGTTGTAGGTTCTTACAGATGTGATCTCCACATTGATGGGATAAGTGCGTATACCGGTGATGTATGTACGATCTTCTGCGAGTGCGCCCAGTTTCTTATCTCCTTTTTGTTGAGTGGAAATTCCCAGCAGCGGGTTGTCTTTCCTGAACAGGTCCGTTACATCCACTACATAGTTCTTTGTAGCGGGATTAATGGATTTGATATCCAGCACGGCCGCTATGGGATTCACGCTGGAGGTCTGCACTGCTTTGTACAAAGCCTGCGTGCTGTCCTTCCCTTCCTGCACATTCACCAGTGCGCGAAGGAAGATCCTGTTCTCACCGTTCTTTTCAAAATAGATCGTCTGTCTGTTGGCTTCTTCACCTCCGAAGCTGCCGAAACCGGCAGGCACGCTCTTATAGCGGGTTACTACCAGTATGTAACGGTTCATGAGGGAATCGGGGATCTCGAAGAACCATTTGTTTTCCATCTGGCGAACGGTAAACAATCCTGCCTTCAAAAGGCCGGGTTTTGAAAACATCCTGTCATAATCCACCGGCATCGTTTGCGCAGGTGTTTTTACAGAATCTGTTTTGACAGGCTGAACAGTCTGCGCATAACCGGTAAAGACTGTAGCGCTGAACAGCAGTGCAATTACGGACTTCATCATTATTTGTTTAGAAGGGTATGGTTTCGTCGGTATTCAATGTGAGTGCCCTGTTGAGCTTGAGTACATCCGCCGGGAACGGGATCACATACAATCTTGAATTGGGTTTGATGGTATAAGTCTGTTGCGGAACGGTCTGGTTAACTATCGGGAATTTGCGTTCAATGGTCTTTTCATATTCGGGATCCAGGTTATAACGCTTCAGGTCAAAGAACCGGTTGAAACCGAAGAGCAGTTCCTTACGTCTTTCCGTGATAATGTACTGCATGGCTTCCTGAACAGTAGCAGGAACGGGCAGTTCCGCCGTGGCGTCCAGGATGCGTTTCTTACGCAGCCTGTTGAGATAGTCCATGGCTCCGCTGATATTGTTCTCGCGGGCATAGGCTTCGGCCAGGATGAGATACACATCGCCGGTCTTCATGCCAATTGTAGGATAGAAGAACTGCGTGAATGTGCTCTGCCAGTAAGCAGTACCGGAACCAAGGTCCATATAACTTCCATTGGTATTCCTGAAGAACAGGTTGTAACGTGCATCGTTGGTGCCGAACAATTGCACCAGTTCAGGACTGAGCAGCCACTGCCATGCGAAGTTCATTTCATTGTATCCCTGCACAAACATGAGACTGAGCACTTCCGGGTTAGCGGCGGCAGGCGTGTTCACTACGGTAGGACCACCTTTGGCGCTGAGGTCAACCAGGTCAATGAGCTTATCATTGTAGGAAAGTGATGTCAGTGCAGCCTCTTTCGCTGCGCTCCATTCTCTTTTGAAGAGATGCACTTTGGCTTTGAGGGCCCATGCAAAAGCGAGGGAAGGATGGTATGGGTCTTTGGGGGTTGCCTGGATAAACGGAATGGCTTCGTCCAGATCCTTCTGAATAAGATCATAGGCTTCCTGTACAGTTCCTTTTTCAGGCGTGGCTTCCAGGTCGTAGGTATACATCATCGGAACGCCTCCGTCAGTAGCGGCAGTGTTGGGATGATAGGCTTTTGCATAGGTGTTGATCAGATGAAAATAATCGAAGGCGCGAAATACTTTTGCTTCTGCCTTTGCAAGCAACCTGATGGATTCTTCACCACGGGCGCCATCCACCTGCGATATAATGGTGTTCCAGCGGCTGATGTACAGATACGCCCTGCTGTAGAAGTTGGAGCTGGTAATGAGATTGACGCGGTTCTCTACCGTATCTCCTGTAAAATGAACTACATCCAGCGTTTTGTTGGCCCCGATGACATTGAATTCACGGATCCAGTTGTTATCACTGAGGAATTGCAGGTTGAGTATTATATATCCCCTGTTAGGATAGGATACGAAATCATAGTAATCCTGCGCTGTTTCCACCAGCAGTTGACCTTTGGGAACAAGATCCAGATATTTTTTGCAGGAAGGCGTGGCGAGTGCCAGCAGTCCTAATATTGGTAGGATGATCTTTTTCATAAAAGCAGATTAGAAATTAAGATTTAAGGCAAATACAAATGTTTTTGGGGCGTGCAGGTTACGTGTACCTGTGTTAGGGTTGTAGCTCTCAGGATCGATATCGTCTCCTGCCTTGCTCCAGTACCAGAGGTTATTGGCCTGTGCAGTGAGTTTGATGGAACTTACTTTCAGCAAACGTGTGAACGCATTTGCGAAAGTGTAGGAGAGCCCGATATTACGGAGCTTTACATAATCTGCATCCACCACCTGCTTGTCTGAGTACTGCCAGAGCGTGCTCAGGGTACCGGCGTTATTGGCCAGGGTGAGTGTGGGGTAATCCATCATGAACCTTGGCAAATCAGTGAGCGCTCCCTCTTTTGAGCGACGGACAATATCCTCATCCATTGCATTCAGCGAGTTGAGTGGCGTAACGTCCCTTCTCAGTTTGTTGCCACCGGAGAATACGAACATGAAGCCGAGATCAAAACCTTTCCAGGAAATGGTATTGTTGAAGGAACCATTCCAGGTAGGTGTGAGTACTCCCATGCGTTTAAGTGCATCTTTACTGTTGATATCACGGATAGCGGTAGGTATGCCATTGGCATCGAAGGTTACGTTCGATTGTCCTTTTTCATCGAGGAACCAGGGGTAACCATTGGTCATGCCACCATATTGGTAAGCATAGAGCGTATTGAACGGTGTGTTCAGTTCAAAATAATTGGTGGGGCTTGACACATAGGAGTAAGCCGTAGCGGGAACATTGTTCACTTTCTTCACCGTCGTTTTGTTGAAACCGATCACGAAATTGGAATTGATGTTCCAGTCTTTTTTCCTGAGCCATTTTCCACCCAGGGAAATTTCCACGCCTTTGTTGAGCAGTGAGCCATTGTTGAGGGTGATGGTGTTGGTACCTACTGTAGGATCCAGGCTGGTAGGGACCAGCAGGTCTGTACTCAGTTTATGATAGATATCCAGTCCACCTCTCAGGCGGCTATTGAAGAGGGCAAAATCAAGACCGAAGTTAACGGTGGTTGTTTTTTCCCAGCGGAGCTTGGGGTTGGGCAGGCTCACGATATCCGTGTACTGCAAGGAAGGATACAGGTTGTCGTTCCTTCTGCGTGCCACCAGGAAGGGAGAAGAGGTCTGGTCCACATTACCGGCGCTTCCGTAAGTGGCTCGAACTTTGAGAAGGCTCAGCCAGTGTACGTTTTCGAGGAAGGGTTCATTGGTGGCATTCCAGCCGGCGCCTACTGACCAGAGCGGGCGGTATTTGTATTTGGGATCAGCGCCAAAGAGATCGGCCTGGTCGATACGCACACTGGCAGTAAGATTATATTTTCTCTTGTATGTATAACCACCGTTGGAGTAAACAGAAATGAAACGGTGTTTGATATCATCCTGGTTCCTGTTGAGTGCGCTGAGCGTTCTTCTTCCATACATATAACTGGTGACACCTGTTTCACTTAAAGTTCTTGTGTCTACCTGCGTGAAGGTGAGGGTTACAGGGTCATAACCATAACGGAGATCCATAAGTGAACGGGGGGATTTGGACTCTCTTGCCTCAAAACCTGCGATGGCTGTGATGGCATGATCTTCCTCTTTTCCAAAGCTGCGATCGAAATTCAGCTGATGGCGGAATGTATAGGAACTGCTCCTGCTTTGCTGCTGATAATAGCGGCCACCTACGGGCAATGCACGGTCCAGCAGGTTGGTGGAAGTATTGGTGAAAGTGAGTGTATTCCAGGCCAGGCGCATCTTGTAGCTTTCTGCATCGTGGAAGGTCTCGGTTTCATTGCGTCCCATTTCATACTGGAACTGTGCTGAGTAGTTTAGGCCTTTAATGATCTGTGCATTGATATTGGCGAAGCCGCGGAGGTTGGTGTAGCGTTGTGTGGCGATGCCATCGTTCAGTGAGTTGAGCACATTGAACTTTGTGGATTTGAAATTTCCATTGGCTGTCAGTTGTGATGCCACCAGTCCATTCATGGCCCCGCCGGAGGTGAAACCGTCGGAAAAGTTCATCCAGTCTGCATACACCAGGTTGCCATCCGCATCTTTGATCTGTGCATAGCGGGGTTGCAGCAGATAATTTCCGTAAGTACCATCGGTTGCATAGTCAGTGGCGAAGGATCCGTTGGCCCCAACTGTTGCAGTGAGCCATTTACTCAGGTTGAAAGTTGATTTGAGATAGAGCGCGATATTCCGGCCTTTGTTGCCGCGTACGCGGGCTTTGCTTTCATCAAAATTCATGGAGAAATACGTGCTGCTCCTGTTAGTGGCTGAACTGACACTGAGGTTATAACGCTGCCTGGCCTCGTTCTGCCAAACCTGGTCCCTGTATTCATTGTAGTAATCGTTCTGACGCCACTGGCCAAGGGTTTGGTCTACCTGGTGCTGATCGATCCTGCCTTCGGCCTGATCGCGGTACAGCTGGTAGAGCGGACTGTAGTAGCGGATGGTGCCCTGTCCGATGCCGCCATAACCGTTGAAGAGGGAAGTTACAGAACCACCTGCTCTCCAGAGCTCATACTTGTATACATCGGTTTCATAATCGATCAGATCGCTGGTATTGGCGTAATGCAATACGCTGAGATCAGGCTTCTGTGAAAAGAAGAAATCTGCATTCAGGTTTACTTTGATACCGGTGCCGTTCTTCTTTCCCTGTTTGGTAGTGAGAACGATCACTCCATTGGCGGCGCGTGAACCATAGATGGATACGGCGCCTGCATCGCGGAGTACGGTGATGGATTCAATATCATATGGGTTGATCTCGCTCATTGTTTGCGAGGTGGGCAGTCCGTCTATCACCAGCAGGGGATCGGTGCCTACATTGATGGAGTAGGTGCTGATACCACGGATGATGGGTCGGTCGGCGGTGGTGCCGTTTGGATTCTTAACGTATAATAGTCCTGGTACCTGGCCTTCCAGGGCGCTCATCAGGTCAGTGTTGATCTGTTTGTTGAGTTGCTCTTCACCTACTTTGGTGAAAGCGCCGGTTGACCTTTCACGGGGAAGGGTCTGGTAACCGGTGGAGATAATTTCCACTTCTTCCATTTTGGAAACACGCATGCGTGCTTTGAGGAAGAGGTTCTGTTTTCCATTGACTGGTGCTTCAAATGCTTCGATGCTGACACCTGTAACATAGAGGATATCCGTAGGCAGGGCATCTGTAACAGTGAATTCCCCGTTTTCATTCGCAATAAAGGTGTTGCCGGTGCGGCGGTTTACTACAGACGCCTGCACCGGTTCTCCTGATTCATTGGTTAGCTTACCCTTTACCGTTATGATAGAGTCAGTGTTCACGGACGCTGTATTCCGGGGAACTGCGGAAGCTGGTTTCCGGATGATCACAGCGCCTTTGCGAAACTCGTATTTCAGGGATTGCCCCTTGAAAATGGCTGCCAGTGCATCTTCCAGGGATGCCTGTTTCAGGTTCACGGTTACGGGAGAAGCGTTGCGCAGTTCTTCATCTTTGAAGATGATGGACTTCCCGGACTGTGATCCGATCTCTTTCAGTACTTCCTTCAGGGGTTGTTTGTCAGCGTTCAGGGTGATGGTTTGTGCACTCACCTTTGCGCTGCAAAACACAAAGAATACAAACAAGACCTGCCGCAAAAGCCGGGCGGTTCTCTGGTTCATCAATTGCATACGAAAACAGTGTTTTGGGTTCATATTTAAAAAGCTGGGAATAGCGATAGCATGCCATTGTTCTTTCGAACAGGGTCAATGGAAACTTTCGATTTACAGATAAGGAGAGGAACTGTGGTTTATGGCAGGATAATCAGTTTACGTCCGGAGATCTTTCCGTTCATCACGTTGCTTTCGCGGAGCAGGTCCAGTAATTCTTCCAGGCTCAGGCTCCGGTTGAGCACACCGCTGTACGTGGTGGAGCTATGGCCGCTTTTATCATCGATCTAGATATCGTACCACCTGGACAGCTCGCGCAGGATCTCGCTTTTTTGTTTACCATCGAATATGAAAAGTCCGTCTTTCCAGGCCAGTACCTGTTTGATATTGGCATTGGAAACGGTAATAGTGTTTGCTTTTTGTTGTGCAATGGCCTGCTGGCCGGGCTTCAGGGCCTGTGCCTGTTGTTGGCGTTGTACCTGTACACCGCCTTCAACAAGTGTGGTGAGTACCTGGCCTTCATCTTCATAACCATTTACATTGAAATGGGTGCCGGTGACATTCACTTTGAGGTCCTGAATATTTACGGTGAAGGGTTGCTTTGGATTTCTCGCCACTTCAAAATAGGCTTCACCTGTTAGGTCAACGGTTCTGCTTTTGCCATTGAAGGCGGTAGGATAGGTGAGGGAAGAAGCTGAGTTCATCCAAACTTTGGTTCCATCTGGCAGTGTGAGCCTGAACTTGCCCCCACGGGGTGTAGTGAGCGTATTGGTGCTTGCTTCGCCTGCGTTGTTATAGATCAGCTGGTCATTTGATTTCTGTATGTTATTGCCTGCAACAGCGGCAATGCTGCCGTTTTTGAGGGTATCCAGTTCAATCACGCTCCCATCGGCAAGGGTGAGCCTCGCTTTGTTGGAAGCGCCTTCGATACTGACAATGGTTGCCGGTGCCGGGTTTCCTTTTTCAGGCGATGGGCGAAGGATGAACCAGGTGGCTCCTGCTATCAACAGTACAGTGGCAGCTACTGCTATCCTGCGGAACCAGGGGCTTTGCAGTGTTCTGACAGGCGCGGGTTTTTCCTGTTCCCTGATCTTCTGAACCAGGGCGGCCGAGAAGGCAGGGATATCCCACTGTTTCATTTCTTTCAGGTTGTCCATCACAAAGCGGTCATCCATCAGGTTGTTGAAGAGCTGGCGGTTGCCGGTACTGCGTTGTAGCCAGCTTTCGAGTTGGGCCTGCTCAGCTTCCGTTACGGGCTGCTCCTGTTTGATCCGGTACATGATATTCACCAGTTCAAAACTATCTCCGATATATGTGTTGTTCGCTTCCAGAAAATAACCTTTAAATAATACAACAGCCGAAAAACGGCAACGTACCTGGAAAAAGAGAAAAATTTTAAAAAAAGCGGAATCAGTGTGGAAAAAGCATTTTGAGAAGAATGGGCATCGCTACCTTATAGTGTTTCAATCCTTCCCTCAGTGCTTTGTACACTTCCACTTTACGGTTCTTGATGGTTTGCCTGGGGATATCCAGTTGCTGAGCGATATCCTCGGGGCTGAGACCTTCCTCGAAACTCAGGTAGAATACCTGTTGCAGCTTGTCTGGCATGGCTGCAACGATCTGGTAGATCAGGCCCAGGTATTCGGAAAGGATCAGTTTCCGCATGGCTTCATCGGGGTCTGCATCTTCGCTGGATGGAGGCTGACCCTGGCGCAGGCGGTATTTTTCGTTCTGGTTGATGCAGGCATTGCGGGTGGCAACGAAAAGAAATTTCCTGATCCCTTCGATGGAATCGTATTCACCTTTCCGTTGCCAGAGTTTTATGTACACATCCTGCACGATATCACCTGCCAGGAAAGGTTCATGGAGCAGCCTGCCTGCAAAGCCCATAAGGGCCGGGCTGAAGCGGTCCGACAACTCTCCCAGAGCAGCAGGGTCTCCTTCATGAAATCGTTGAAGGAGAGGATGTGTAGTTTCGTTACCTGGCAATTCCGTTTAGGTTCTTTGGTTGCAAGGTAACTAATTTCAATTATCTGGCTAAAAGGTCAGATAATTCCTCACTGCTGTGCATCTGCTTCTACACCGCTGCCTGTAGCTGCACGCGTAATCAGATGGCAACGTAATTGAGCGGTTACAGGTAAACTGAAAATTATGGAAAAGATATTCAGCAATACAAGACACCGGGAAGGGACAGTGGCAAAAACTATCGAAGATCAGACAG
Organism: Pseudobacter sp.; assembly: GCF_051955275.1. NCBI lineage: Bacteria > Pseudomonadati > Bacteroidota > Chitinophagia > Chitinophagales > Chitinophagaceae > Pseudobacter > Pseudobacter sp. The sequence goes on from NZ_JBQCGW010000266.1 coordinate 13,968, forward strand.
CCAAACTGCCTTCTGATACTTTTCTCTGGGCCTCTGTTGGCGCCATGGGCGTATCCCTTGCATTACAAATGATGGGAAAGAAACATACTTCACTTTTTATAGGACAGTGGGCTGCCCCGTTTCTTTTATTCGGGATCTATAATAAGATCGTTAAAACACAGGGGCATGATGAGGAAGATCAGGAATAATAAATCTTTGCTTTCATCCATTAGTTTTGCTTGAAAACCGGGGTTACTGCTCCGGTTTTTTGTTGTTGAAAATGAGCAACACTCCTCTGGTTGCTACATCAATTCCTCATCACTTCCTATACTTTAGGAAATGCGGCAATTCTATCAACAAATACCGCCGTGCATAAGGTTTGCGGGAGTTTACATATTCATTACAAATTAAAATAGAATTTATGAAAATCAGAAGCGGTATAAACATGGTGTGTTTTTGTTTGTGCATTGGTTTTGTAATTGCATGTGATAAGGATGACGACGATGAGCCTTCCATGCCCGAAAAGGATCGCACGTTCGTTATGAATGCTGCTCATGCCAACCAGGCTGAAATTGAATTTGGCAGGCTGGCCGCCAGTAAAGGAGAGCATGAAGCAGTAAGGGATTTTGGCAATCAGATGGTGAACGATCATCAGACTGCTCTGAATGATCTGGAAACATTGGCCGCAGGCTGGAACCTGGAACTCCCGCAAGGACTGGATTCCATGCATCAGGTAAAATGGCAGATGTTATCAGGGATGAGTGGATATAGTTTTGATACGGCCTATATTACCAGCCAGATCATGGACCACAACACTGCCATTGCATTGTTTGAAGATCAATCCAGGAATGGCCAGGTGCAACGCGTTAAAGATTACGCCAACAAATATTTACCCCACCTCAGGATGCATAGAGAGAAAATCGATAGTGTGAATAATGTGGTGCGTTAAAAAAAGAAACAAAAGGTTCAGATATGCAAACAGGATCAGAAAAACAAATTGTTCCTCCACAGGAGGAAGGCAAAGCTATCCATGCTGAAAGCTCAGTTGATATGCATGAAGAGAAAATGGCAAAAGTGTTCTACCTGGAAGTTAAAAGAAGATTACAGGATGTGAACCAATGGCATGAAGTTGCAGGAGGTTTATCGGCCAGATTTCAATTGGTGGATGCAAATGGTGAAGAAGTGAACAGGCCTCCTCAGAACGGCGATTTCATGCGCATTGATATTCCAGGCCCGGGCACAGGTTCCGGTGAAGGTTATGACTGGGTGCGGATAGAAGAAGTGGAAGATGAAACGCTGCCTATGTTTGAGCGGTATGGTTTCAGGGTAAGGCCGGCAAGGCACCCAGACAAGCCAGGTGAGGATATTTCCCATTTCTTTTCCGATGAATCCACCAGCAGTTTTCTGATCACCAGGGAAGGGAATTTTATTACAGCTGCCGTATATGACAGGAATACGAAACCTAATACTGAAGCTACCAACCTGGTGGAGAAAGTAAGGGATATGATCACGGGAAGTGCAGGTGTGCTGATCTTCTCCAAACTTCAATGGAAAAGTTTAACCGAAGGATTGGTAGATTCAGACGATTAAAAAATGGTCCGTAAGGCTTTCTATATTTTTTGTTCCGTGATTGTTTCTGTACTGCTGTTCCAGCGGAAAATTTTATTCTTCCTACCAGTGACCTTCATGATGGGCTCCCCATTGCTGTCAGTCTTCTCCGTTGCCTCCTCTTCGATCATATTCCAGAGCAGGAGATCGGGTTTTCCGTTTTTCTCGCCAGGGAAGATGAAATTCTCTGAATGGTAGTATGCACCGGCATCGCCAACATTCATTTTATCGGGGAAGCGTACGAGGTTATTGTTTTTTGTAAAAGCGAAATAGTAATCCAGGGTGGGAATACCACAGGCTTCGCCACTGAAGGAGATCACTACGATGTTCTGCACATTGGAGAGTCCGATGCCCGTCATTACTTTGCCACCGCTGGAATTGGCACTTTCATCATTGGGGGTGAAGAAAGATGTTCGTGTAAGGATCTTTCCGTTCTGCACTACTTTCAGTCTCACAAGGAACCGGGGGGCAGTAGTTTTTTCTCCGTTAGCAATAAAGCTGGTATCTGCCGTTCGCTCGATGGCATATACGAATTTGATATCTCCGCGGCGAAGCGGTGTGCAACTGATCAGTCCCTGCCAGATATAACCGGTTTTGTATTCGCCGTTTTTCTGGTAACCCACATTCAACCAGGGACCTTTGAGACCTCGGATGGTCAGGGCATTGGGGACCATGCTTTTTACGGTGATATTGTCGCCGGCAAAAAGGGTATCGGAAGGAGCCTGTTTAGTGTCTGGTGATACCCGGATAAATGCCGTGTCTGCAAAAACATACCTGTCCACGGAATCCATGTAGTAGAGACCCCAGCTGCGCATATTGGGGAAGTCGGGCGTTTCCTGGGAATAAACGGAAATATTTACAATGGTAAGGAGGGTAAGGATGAGTGTTTTCATGGGTGCAAATTAGTGTATTATTTAGGACTTGCTTTTGAGGTATCGGATACTTTTTTTAAGATCCGAGCGTAGGTTGGGGCGGGGGTATCTGGCCCAATCATATCTTCAGGATAGCCATCTCTGTTATCTATCGGGGCATTCCCTTTCCATACCAGCTTCAGCTCTCCCGATTTCACTTCATCCCTGCAGCAGCAATCGGCGATCACCGTAAGCCCTTCCGCATTGCGGATGCAGCGTACAACGGAGCTGATATTCGGAACGATATAATTGGGATTGACAGAATCATTGTGCAGCACCGTGATCATAACTCAATATCCGGCTCATCTTCCAGACTCCATCCTGCTTCAGCCAGAGATGCGTGAAGCGGGCAAAACCGGTTCGCTTTTCCGCCTGTCCTTTTTCTGTAACATAAAAATAATGATCACCGGAAAGGATGGCCCCATAAAGCTCATCGTTCTTCCACATAGGATATACTTTGAGGGTGCCAGCCACGGCTTCTCTTCTAACCCTGAAGCCGCCATTGCAGAGATTGCGGGCAAATGTGCTGATCATGGGGCTCATTCCAAAAGAAGGGCCGCCTTTATCATGGTAAAATTCCAGATCCTCCGTGAAGTATTTCCGCATATTGATGGTGTCGCAGGAATTGTAGGTTTTCCAGAATGAACTGTCAAGATGCAGGATCGTGGCAGTCAATTCCGATTCTGTAGTTTGCGCATAACTGTTGACGTTACTGATAAGACCCAGGGCAATGGTAAGTCCGCAAATTGTTTTTTTCATAATTGATGTTTTTGCGGCTGAAGTTGGAGCGTGAAGATAGAGAATATTCCAGTAAATTGCTGTCAGCCATTTACCATTCAAATAAATTCCCGCTCATGCAGATTGCTGAAACAAACCGGTTCCTGCTCAGGCAACTGAGACCTGATGATGCTGCTTTTGTACTGGAAATAGTCAATTCCCCTGGTTGGTTGCGTTTTATCGGCGATCGTGGCGTGCGTGATCTTGAAGGGGCAGGCAGGTATATCCGGAAAAATGTAAATAATTACCAGGCGCTTGGCTTCGGGCTTTATGCCATTGAAATGAAAGATTCCGGTGAAGTGGCCGGCATGTGCGGCCTCCTGAAAAGAGATTACCTGCCTACGGCAGATATCGGGTATGCATTGCTGCCGCGTTTTGAAGGCCTCGGTATTGCGCAGGAAGCAGGCAGACTGGTAATAAACTACGCACAGGTAACTTTACAGATGACAAGTCTTTTTGCCATCGTTACCCCTCAGAACAGCCGCTCCATTTCTTTGCTGGAAAAATTAAGGTTCCATTTTTCGAAAGAGATCACCGAGAATAATGAGCAATTACTGGTGTTCGAATGGACGGCCCCCTCAGTGTAAATGCTTTTTCCTGAATTCCTGCGGACTTTGACCTGTATGCTTTTTAAAGAACCGGCAGAAATAACTCTGGTCGGAATAATTCAGCTCAGCTGCGATCTGCGTAACAGTATTGGTAGTCTGTATCAGTTGTGATTTGGCTTCCCGGATCATTTCTTCATAAATGAACCCGCTGGCCGATCTTCCTGTTATCTCCTTCACGGTATCGTTGAGGTAATGCGGTGTAACGTAGAGCAGTGCCGCGTAATCCGAGACCTGCCTCTTTTGCAGGAAATGCTGCGATACCAGTTTCCTGAACTGTATGCTCAATTGTTGTTTGCGCGGTATACTGTTGCTGTCTGTACTGTGCTTGAGCCGGTGGATCCTTTCAATTTCTATCAGCAGTATATTGAGGTACATGCGCACCAGCAGGTCATCGTTATGATGCTTACGGTTGCAGTATTCGAAATGCATTTTATGAAAAAGTTGCAGCAAGGCGCCTGCCTCGGTTTCAGAAACCTTCATGAATGGTTCTTTGTCCGGCTGAAAAAACGGATAATGATTCAGCTTAACCTGGTTGCGAAGGCATAGGAGAAAATAATCCGCATCAAAGATGCAGTGATAACCTTTCACATCGCTGCTCCATTGCTCGATACTATGCAGCTGGTTTTCTGGAATGAAGTAAAGTGTATTGGCACCGAATTCATATTGCTGATACCCGATAGTTTCCTGTATCCTGCCACGCGTCAGCAGTATCAGGGTGTAGAAATTTCTGCGGGTGCTTACAAAGGATTTGTCTTTATGCAGGACCTTCAGTTTTTCCAGTGGTACTGCTTCAAAGAAATTCTTTGTTCTTGTATTACCCAGGTTGCAGGGTATATGTTCGCTTACAGACAGGTATTGTTGCCTGAAATCATCCGGATGGCGGATGAGTACTGGTTTAGTGCGGGCCTTCATAATCCTCCATAGTTAATGCACCATTGCAGGCCATACCTGCTTTAGCACCGGTGGCTGCTGCAAAGATCACCTGGTGTGCGCCGGGGTGGGAGAGATCTCCGATAGCATATACACCGGAAACGCTGGTGCTGTTTGCTTCGTCCACCTGCACGGAACCTTCGTCTGTAAGCCTGCAGCCCAGCTGAACGGCCAGTTCGTTGTGAAATTTGTATTTGCCTCTTGAATACAGGGAGAATAGATGATGCTCTTCCCCGTCAGCCAGTTTAACGGTAACTCCTTTACGGGTATTCACCAGTTCCGAAACGGCTGTTTCGGTTATTTCAATCTCATGTGCTTTGGCCCATTTCCTGAAATAACTGCTCAGTTCACTTTTTCCGTTGGTGAATAAATGGATATCCTTATTGAGATTGTATACCATGGGTACCAGGTGTTCAACATTCTTTCCATTGAGGAGGATACCTACCTTCTGGTCCTTTTGCTCCCATCCATGACAATAGGGACAGTGAACGATCTTCGTTCCCCACAATTCTTTGAATCCCTTGATATCCGGGAGCAGGTCGGTAACGCCGGTGCCGATGATCAGCCTTCTGGCGGTGATCACTTCCTCTTTATCAGTGGTAAGAATGAACTGCCGGTTCTTTTTCTGCGCCTTTGTTACAAAAGCATTTTTAAAGGAAACGGTCGGGTATTCTTTCAACTGCGACCTGGCTATCTTAAGCAGTTCCAGCGGTGGTGTGCCATCGCGGGTGAAGATATTATGAGCATGCGGAGCAGGTTTATTGCGCGGGTTGCCGCTGTCTATCACAAGTGTTTTCCTGTTGGAGCGCCCAAGGGCCATTGCTGCGGATAATCCCGCAGAAGCCCCACCGATGATGACTACTTCAAAATCCATTTGCTGAGCATTTTTTGATGATAAATCCTGTTGGGAAAACAGAGTGTTTTTGCCGTTGATCATTGCCGCTACCGTCAGAACCGACCTGTTGATGAATGTTTTCCTGTGCATATTCGGTATTTTTTCCGTTAGGGACAAATCACATGCGGAAAGCAGGCGGTTTTTCTGCTGAAGCCTGTTGTTCTTTACTACAGGCAAAATTAGGCTGGAAGGCGGCCGGAAAATTGGATTAATCGTTCCTGTTTAGGTACAAATCACCGGAAAAGAGCGTGAAGAGGATGTTAAAGAAATGGAATATTTCCGGTGGTAATAGGGGGAGGGAGAAACTGGGTTGTCTCTTTTCTGATTACTTATTAAAGGGTCTGTAGTTTAGAATTCGGCTAAACAACATGGTCAGACCGGTATGAAGTACCTCAAATGCCGGTCTGCCATGTTCGTTTTAAATCATCGCGCTGTTTCAATGGCGCCGCCTTGCTGCAGCCATTCCTGCATACTGCCGGGGAAATTGATCACATTGCTGAAACCATTGGCGGCGAGAATGCTGTAACCAATGGTAGAACGGTCGCCGCTCTGGCAATGAATTACTACTGTTTTATCACGACTGATCTTATTGAGATGCTGCGGCAATGTGCCGATGAATACATGATCAGCGCCGGGGATATGTCCCTGCTGGTATTCGGAGAGGCTGCGAAGGTCCACCAGTTGAAGGTCCTGGCCCTGCTGTAAAGTTTTGAGCTCTTCATAACCTGTGGTCCTGGCAGTCTGCAGTTTACCGCCGCCTGCTGTGAATGTATTGGTGGAAGGGATGAAGCCATGGATGTTATCAAGACCAATTCGCATGAGCTTCCGCGTTAGGTCGTCGAGACTGGCCGGGTCTGCGAGCAACACGAATGGTGTTTCATAATCAAGGAACCAGCCTGCCCAGGTAGCAAAAGAGTTATTTCCCTGGATATTGATACTGCCGGGAATAAAGCCGGTGGCAAATGCTGATTTATGGCGGGTGTCGATGATGGGATAAGCTTTGTCCATAGCGGATTTCAGGGCTTCTGTGCTCAATTCTGCAAGCACAGGTACAGACGTGAGCAATGGTCTTGGCTGCTTGTTGAGTTCCTTCATTTTTGCGAAATACTTCGGTGGTTCGGGTTGCCCCTCAAGCAGGTTTCCGATGAATCCCTTTTCATCATTTTCAAACCGGAATGCCCAGTTCCTTCTTTTTTCATACCCGGTAGTGGTCACGGGCACTGCGCCCAAAGCCTTTCCGCAGGCGGATCCTGCGCCATGGCCGGGCCATACCTGTACATAGTCGGGAACTTTGCGGAACTGCTCCAGTGATTTGAAAAGCTGTTGTGCCCCCGCTTCCTGGGTGCCCGCCATGCCAGCTGCTTTTTCCAGGAGGTCGGGCCGGCCAACATCTCCCACAAAAACGAAATCACCTGTGAAGAACATCACGGGGTCGGCGCTGCCGGGTATATCGGTCAGGAGAAAGCTGATGCTTTCCGGAGTATGCCCGGGTGTATGCATTACTTCAATTTTCAGGTTGCCGAGTGTGATGAGATCTCCCTGACGGAGACCGGTATGATCAAATGCATATTGCCAGTCCGGACCGCCTTCGTCTGAAAGAAAGAGATTGGCGCCGGTGAGGGCCGCCAGTTCGCGGCTGCCACTGAGGAAGTCCGCGTGAATATGAGTTTCCAGCACATGCGTGATCTGCATGCGCTGCTCATTCGCAATCTGAATATAGGTGTCTACATCTCTTTTTGGGTCGATCACAGCAGCGACACCTGCTTTTTGACATCCGATGAAGTAACTGGACTGTGCCAGGCTTTTATCATATACGTGCTGAAAGTACATAGCCGTGTTTTTTGATTACACAACTAAGTTACATTTTTTCGCGCTGTGGCTGTCGCTCGCGTTTCCGCGAGTGACTTCTATTTGCCCGCCTCTGGCGAGCACCGTGTCGCCGGGAGGCGACGGAATATTTGTCACTCGCGGGGACGCGAGCGACTGGTGCCCGATTTTCTAAGTTGCAGGAAATAGTCCAGGCAGTTGTCAATACTGGAATACAGATAGAAATCCGTATAACCGATATTGCTTGTGATATCAGGGGCGTGCTTTGCGATCAGCATCCTGTTGTAATTATTGAGTAAGCTATAGATGCCTCTGAGCAGAACGGCCGGCATGAGATATTGCAGGTTCAGAGGATCGAAGCGGAGAAATCGTTCAACACTTTTCCGGTTGATCTCATAATAGTCCATTACCCGTGGGTTGCCGAAAATGCCTTTGATTTCCGGGTTGTTGAAATGCTGTGCAGCCAGTGCTGTCATCTGCTGGGGCGTGTACTCACGCACATGGAAAGGGTTACGGGTGAGCGACATCTTTTTGTTCGGTGTGGTGAGGTAAGCGACACCATCTTTCTTCAACACTCTCCGGATCTCGATCAAAAGCGCATGATCATCACTGATATGCTCTATTACCTGGAAGCAGATGATGGTATCGAAGCTTTCATCATCCAGTAAAGAAAGATCAGGCAGTATGCATTTCTGAAAACCGGTATTATCAGGGAAAACAACAGCAGCTGGTTTTTTCTTGTCGATAGCCAGCCAGTAAGCTGCATGATGGCAGAGCATCTCCATGCCGTAGCCTTCGCCACATCCCAGTTCCAGCACCATCTTGTTGGTGATGGAAGAAAGAGGGATTGACCTGTAGGCAAAAACATGACGCTGGTAAACATAGTTATTCGGGAAGCCCAGGCTGCCTGCCCGCTCCGCTGTTTTCAGTATTGCGATCATATAAGTGGATTGTTATCTGACTGTGCTTATATGATACACGCGTACACGGAAATACCCTTACTGTTATTTTGAAAATTCGAGGTTAAAGTAAAAACCTGCCTGAAGTCCAATCCATGTTTTCAATAATGTACCTGCTCTTTCACCGATCTCATCTTTGATGGTATAAAGGGTATGCATATGATTGCCCAGCATACTGACTTCGAAAGGGGTCAATTGAAAAGGCTCTGTAAGATTATTGAAATTTGTCTTTGATTTCAGCACATTATAAACCGGTCCGAACTGGAACCGGACTTGTTTTGCAAATTTCCATTCCGCTTTAAGCGCCACCTGGTGCCAGGTGCTGCGGATCACTTTCATCATGATCACCGAATCGTATTTGAAATTTAGTTTGCCCGTACTGAGCTGCAGGTGCAGATTCCAGCTGCTGCTTAACGGAACAGATCCGCCGATCCCGTAACGCAGACCGTTTTGTTTAAGGTTGGTGGTGTAGCCGATAATGCCATACGCGTAGGTATGGCCTGCCATCACGGAATTGTGCATGTACAGGGCATCATCGCAGGAGCTGCCGCCTTGTGCAAAAAGACCTTTGTAAACCTGGTATTCTCTTTTGCTGCGTGAAGAAGTACTTGTAGTTGACTGGTTGCCTGTGCCTGGTAAATTACTTACAGGTACTTTGCCTGTCAGCAATTTCTTTACCTGTATTTTACTGAGTACAGGTATTTCAGAAATAACCTGCGTAGGGGATCCTGCTGTAAAAACAACTGAGCCGGGTAATGATGGAGGAAGATCAGTTACCCGCGGGATGGTTTCAGTAGTTGTATCGGTGGGTGGTACAGGATTTGACACGGTTTTTCGCTTTATTACAGTTTTATTTCCTGCAGCATTATTGCCCTTTTTTACCGGTTCTTTAACGGCTGTTGCTTTTGCCGGTAACTGGTCCAGCATAATGATATGCGAACCAACCTGCGTATAAGCAATACCGGTAGACTTCCTAATATTGGCCAGCAGGTTGTTTACAGTTTGATTGCGTAGTCTGATATGCAGTTTCCGGGAACGGGGAAATTTCCGGGTATTGATGGAAAATGGTACACCGGTCTGGTTGGTCACTTCCTGCAATAATTCATCCAGCGGCCATTCATTTTTGGTCAGCCGCACTTGTTGCTGCAGGTTTAATTTTTTCTGTGCTGCCGCCATTTTGCAGATGAGCAGGAGGCAGGTCAGGAAGACAACGATTCTGATGCTACTCACAACTTTTCCCACTTAAATAAACCGTTTTGTTTTCTGTTCTGAATGTAATGTTGAGGGTTACGGCAATCACATTCATGATATAATCGAGCGATTCATTATTGAAAGTACTGCTCATGGTACAATCAGCCAGTGCTTGATTGTTGAACACGATTTTTATATCGTAGGCTTTTTCGATCTGGCTTGCAATCTCACGGAGGCTTTCATCTTTGAAATCGAAGATGCGGGTGGCATAACCGGTCTGATTGGGATCGGCAGACCGGATGATCTCGAAATGCCTGTTCCGGATATCATAGATGCCAAGTTCACCTGGCTGAAGAGTGATGCTGTCGCGATCCCTGCACATGCGCACACTGCCGGACTGCAGCGTTACCAGCACGGAATCCGGTGTTTCGCGTACGTTGAAACTGGTACCCAGTACCTTCACTGTAACGTCTCCGGCAAAGATGGTGAATGGATCCGAGGGACCGGGAGTTATATCGAACCAGGCTTCGCCATGTAATCCGAGATTACGGCCGCTCTTTGGAAAATCCAGTGAGTATTCAATCGCGGAGAAGCTGTTCAGTACAACACGGGAGCCATCGGGCAATGTATCGCGCAGGACCCGGTTTTCAGCGGTGAGGGTATTTTTTTTGACTTCATAGTCAGCAATGCGTTGTGTGGGTTGGAAAAAAAGAAAATAAATCCCACTCAGCATTACAACCAGTACACTGGCTGCAATGGCAAATCTCCATCTATTGTGTTTCCCTGGCTGCAAGGGAATGCTGACGGGTGCCTGCATCGCCAGCTTTATATTTTGCCAGCTATTGTTCTGATCAGGCAATTGATGAACAGGATCTCCCTCCATTTGCGCCCAGATGTAGGCGGATTGCCGGAACTGCTCCATATTTCCGGGAAGCCTGAGCCAGTCATTCACCTGGATGGCTTCTTCCGGCGTGGCGTCTCCCGACAGGTATTTTGCCAGCAACTGATCGTCCATTTGATGGTTGGGGTGTTGGCTCATATTACATCATTAGATACAGGATGATCATTACGAGGATATCCGACAGTTTCTCCCGCAGGATGCGCAGGGCTTTTCCGATCTGCGCTTCCACTGTTTTTACGGAAATGTCCATTTCTTGGGCAATCGCGGCATATTTCATTTTATCGAACCTGCTTTTATAAAATATGATCCTGCACTGTGTTGGCAGGCTTTCCAGGGCCAGTCTGATCTGCTGCATCTGTTCACTGCCTACCAGTTCATCCCGGAAGATGGCCGGCTGGTGCTGTATCATCTGCTCGCGCCTGTATTCGGTCCGGACCGCATCGCTTCTTTTTACATTCAGACAATAATGATATACCGAAGTGTAGAGCCAGCTTTGTACCGACTGCTTCTCATCGATACCGGCTCTTTTTTCCCAGAGCTTTAGGAAAACAGCCTGCACGGCATCTTCGGCCGCTTCATTGCTGCGGAGGAGGGTCCAGGCATAGCGGTGCAGTCCGTCCATATGTTTACGGAAATACTGTTCAATGGTCCTTGCCATCTTTTCTGCTGTGCCTGGTATGGCTTCTTCTTCTTTCAGAGCAGGTGATTGAAATGGTAATCCATAATGATACACCTCAATCTTGAAATACCCTTATAGCCTGCTGCATTTATTTTTTGAAAACCGGCCCATCGCGGTTCGTTTGCAGTCTTCTGTAAGGATTTATTAAATCGTGGGCGGTACAATAGCGGCCTGGCAGTATTTTATTTCATATCCTTTACCTTTGCTTAAAATTTCCCCGGTTTTGAAGCATTTAAAGGCGATCAACAAGTATTTCTGGAAATATCGGTGGCGATTCCTCTTCGGTATAATTTTCATCGTTCTTTCCAACTATTTCAAAATACTCGCTCCACAACTGACCGGTTTTGTGATTGATGAAGTGCAGCTGGAACTTATCCAGAAGAATGCCCCTGCTCAATACGAAACCCGGATCGGTGAGGTAGTGGAAAAGCAGGCGAGGTACGATATCGGTGTAAAAGAACTGATCCATGCATTCAGTGGCGCTGAATTGAGTTTCGGACAGAAGATCGTATGGGTGGGCATTGTATTACTGGCCCTGGCTATACTCAGCGGATTCTTTCTTTTCCTGATGCGGCAGACCATCATCGTGATGAGCCGGCATATCGAATACGATCAGAAGAACGAGGTCTTCAATCACTACCTGAAACTGGATTCCAATTTTTTCAAGACACATAGTACGGGCGATATGATGAACCGTATCGCAGAGGATGTGAGCCGTGTAAGAATGTACACCGGACCGGCATTGATGTATTTCATCAACCTTGCATTCACCATCGGTTTCAGTGTGTTTTTCATGTACCAGTCCAACAAAATGCTGACGCTCTATGTGCTGGCCCCGCTGCCATTGCTGGCCGTCACCATTTATTTTGTGAATACTATCATCAACAAAAAAAGTGAGCGGATCCAAAGCCTGCTTTCCGATCTTACCACCAATGCCCAGGAGTCCTATTCCGGCATCCGTGTGATCAAATCGTTTGTACAGGAAAAGGCCATGAATGCCTTCTTCAATAAGAACGCGGAGGAGTACAAGGAAAATGCCATCGGTCTTGCAAAAGTGGAAGCAATTTATTTTCCCAGTATGGCACTGCTGATCGGACTGAGCACCCTGCTCACTATCATGATCGGTGGAATTTATGCCATCAAAGGGAATGGCGGCATCACCATTGGCACCATTGCAGAATTTGTGATGTATGTGAACATGCTCACTTTCCCTGTGAGCGCTATCGGCTGGACGGCCAGTATGATCCAGCGTGCAGCGGCTTCACAGAAGAGGCTGAATGAATTCCTGCACAGCGTTCCTGCCATCAGGCAGCCTGTAGCTGCCGTTGAGCCATCACTGGAGGGCGCTATCGATTTCAACAACGTTGATTTTATCTATCCAAATACCGGTATTCATGCACTGAAGCAGTTCAACCTGCATGTGAAGAAAGGAGAGAAGATCGCCATCATCGGGCATACCGGATCGGGTAAAACTACGATAGCTCAATTGCTGTTAAGGATGTATGATCCGTCGAACGGGGATATCCGGATCGACAATACCGATATCCGCAGGATAGACCTGCAAAGCCTCCGGAAACAGATCAGTTATGTGCCGCAGGATGTGTTCCTGTTCAGCGATACGATCACCAGCAATATCAGCTTCGGGCTTGATGGTGAGCCGGATACGGCCAAAGTACAGCAGGCTGCAAGGGCGGCCAGCGTGGAAAAAGAGATTGCCGGTTTTCATGAGCAGTACGATACCATGATCGGGGAGAGAGGGGTAACCCTCAGTGGCGGACAGAAGCAAAGGATCTCCATTGCCCGGGCATTGATCAAGGACCCGCACATCGTTGTGTTTGATGATTGCCTCAGTGCAGTGGATGCAAGAACGGAGAAAGAGATCCTTGGTAACCTCAACCGTTTTCTTAAAGACAAGACCGCTATCATCATTACACATCGCATTTTTACTCTATTTGATTTTGATCAGATCATTGTGATGGAAGAAGGGAAAATGGTAGAGAAAGGAACACATGCCGAACTCCTGGCCCGCAACGGGTATTACTCATATTTGTATGAACAACAACTGTTGGAAAGATCCGAGGCTCCTGATGACAATTAAGTAGTTAGAATAGTATTGTATGGTTAAATAAAACCACGTAAATTCCGCCCGGAAATTTTGCCGGTTCAAAAGTAATATTATATTTGTGCCTACTTTTTTGTAAAACTGCCAATTATTAAACTGCAAAAATTAAAATGACTGTGGCGTACGAAAACAACGACAAACGAATGGAAAGCGTTTACAGTAAGCGCATCAGGGCTGGGAAAAGAAGAACATACTTCTTTGATGTGAGAGCTACCCGCGGCAATGACTATTACATTACCATCACGGAGAGCCGGAAAAAATTCAACGAAAACGGTTACGACAGGCACAAGATCTTCCTCTACAAAGAAGATTTCAACAAGTTCCTGAAAGCGCTGACCGAAGCAGTTGATTATGTGAAGACCGATCTTATGCCCAACTTCGATTTCGACGCTTACAACCATGACCAGGACAATGAGCAAGGTATGGACGGTGTAGAAAATGAAGGTGCTGAAGAATCAGTAGATGCTTCTGAAGTGGTTGTGGTAGCGGCAAGCGCCCCGGCTCCAACTCACAGCACTTCTGCTGATGCAGGTGAAGAAGTGGACAAGTGGTAATTCCTGAAACAGTCTGAAAATCCTTTCAAAATAAAATCCCCTGGTAGTTATTACCAGGGGATTTTTTATGCAGTTGCTTTTCTGTTCAGTCCTTTACAAAACGTTCCGCCAGGATACCCAGGCTTCTCCTTACTGTTACAAAGTATACACCTTTGGCATAACCCGTTACATCAAAACGATAATTGTTCATGCCGGTCCTGGCATTCTCCGTAAGGTTCAGCATGATCCTTCCTTTACTATCGGTGATCATTATACGAATATCTTCTCTTTGCTCACTGATATAATCCACATACAATGGCCCGCGCTTCAAAGGATTGGGTCGGAGCCTTACCAGGAAGTCCCTGTTTGATTTTTCCGTTCTCACAATATTGCTCATTACATCCTGTCCGTCCTGGTCTACCTGACGTACCCTGTAATAACTGGCACCGGCAGCAGGAGAGTTATCGGTATAACTGTAGTCTGTGCGAGTGTTGCTATTGCCTTTGGCCGGTACATCGCCGGGCAGCTTCACAAAATTACTGCCGTCGGTGCTCCTGTGGATCTCAAACAATTTAGCTCCCTGCTCCAGTTGCGTAGCCCATTTCAATACTACTGTGTTATTCACGAATGTTGCGCTCAATGGAAGCAACTCTGCTGGTCCTGAACCCTCTACTGTTACCTGCACGGCATTGTCACTTATATTGGCGCAGAGGGTTGCAGGATTGTTGAGGATGTCATACGTGAAAGTATTGAAGCTGCCGCCAATATACCCGTTGAGTGTATTGGTGGTAATGGAATTATTGTAAGAGACACCGTATACAGCGTACGACCCTTTGGGATAGATCGTAGCATTAGAAAGGTCCGCCTCCGTATCAAAAGCTTTGATCAGCCCTGTTATGTTGCTTACAGTCACATATGTATAATTGAAGCCTGCACCGGGTGGCGGGAAATTGGTCCAGAGCGTTCCGCTCACCGTATTGCTCACCGTAACAGTATAGTTCAGCGGTAAAGCCGGATTGCTGGCATTGAAAGTGCCTACGGTCAGTTCATAATAAATGCCGGGTGAAAGTTCCTGCGCAAAACCGGTAGTTACATTCACGCTGGTGGTCATCCTGGTGGCATTGGAGTTGATGAAGTTGGTGCAGGGGCTGGCCGGGTCATACACAGACCGGTACAGGTTCATCACTGCCGGATATGTTGCCCCGGGTATACTGAACGTATACAAGCCTGCTTTGTTGACCATGAACCGGTAGCGGTCGTATTGGTATACATTGGAAGAAAGCTGGCAGTTACCCGCCGATACCTGGTTGAACACCAGGCTACCCTTAGGATCGGTGGTGGCGAGCTGCCCGTTGAAGCTATTGCTCAGCATCGTGCCGAAAGCAGGACTGAGACCAAGATCCAGCGAAGCATCACCGGCTTCCGCAGTTACTGCATTTTCCGGCACTATCCTGGCGCCTTCGGCGGCACATCCTGAACTGATGGTGATATTGCCGTTATTGATATCGAAGAATATATTGTTGACCGCCTGCACCCTGATCCTGCCGTTATTGGTGGGCAGATTAGGGATAGTGATGGTGGCCGAGCCATTGTTGGGAACGGCCCTTGCTAACGTATATGGGTAGGTGAAACCTCCATCAGTTGAGAAAAGAATATCCACTGCCGTGCAGTTGACGGGTGCGGATTCCGTACCACCCGGGTTCCAGTTGATCACGGCGGTGTTCACACCATTGGCCGCCCAGTTGGTAGCTGTATTCTGAGAGCTTACCCGGAATGGTACAGCACCTGCTACGGATACAGTAACACTTGCTTCGCTGGTGCAACCGCCTCCTGCCGCGCCATCTCTCACCGTGAGCCTGAAATGAAGAAGCCTGGCTACGGTGGGCAGCACTTCATAATCAGGACTGATATTGGCAAGAATTGCGTTCATATTCGGGAATACCCTGTTGGGATTCCCGTTTGGTGGAAATGACCTGAACACTGGACCGGAAACCGCTGTGGCGCTGGGTTTTACGGTTGTGAGCGTGCCTCCATCGAGCTGTTCCCAGCAATACTGCAGGCTGCTGGCATCGGAGGCAACAGCGCTGAGCTCAAAGGGTGTGCCCGGGGGGATGGTATAACTGGTAGCAGCAACCGAAATTACCGGCGGCGTATTATTGGTGCCGGTGATAGTGGCGCAGTTGGCAAAGTTTACGGCATAATTGCTGATCTGTCCGATAGTGCCGCCATGAAAATAGAGGTCGCTGTTGTTCTGGTAAGAATTGCCTTCACAGCTGCCTGCATAGGCCATGATGGTGGAACCACCGCCGGGCTCCCAGGCACTGTATTCTGAAGCATTTCCGTTGCAGGAACCATTGGTGGCCGCAAAGGAATGAGTGGCGCTGAACTGATGGCCGATCTCATGGGCCACCGTGCCGGTGAATACCGGTCCCTGCGGTCCGGGTTGCGGATTGGCGCCCGTCCCGAATGTGAGTCCTGCTGCGTTACAGCCCTTGGAACTGCTGTTACAGGCGCTGTTAAGTCTTGCCAGGCCACCATTCCAGCCCCTGCTGAAGATCATGCCTACATCAAAATTACCGCTGCCGATATTGGTGACCAGCACTGAATGGTTATTGTTCAGCAAAGTTCCATCCGGGAAATCAAGGGTAGGGAAGGGATCTGTATTCGGGTTTGAATAAATGACGCTGGTATTGTTCACAAGCACAAACCGGATGGTAGCATCTCTTTCATAGATGGCGCTCACATCATTGATGGTACTGGTGATAGCACTGACTGCAGCGGCAACACTGCCCGCCCATTGCGTGTATTCTCCGGTAGCGGCTACGGCTACCCGGTAGGTGCGCAGCTGGCAGTCGCCCGCCAGCGGTGAGCCGGGCAGATCATTGTTTTTTACAGGATCAGGCTGATCGATGGTCAGGCATTTCAGGGCCTGTTGCAATTGAATGTCTTTTACATAATAAACTTCATGAATGCCCTCGCCATGCTGCGGAGCAGGGGCCAGGTAGGCAGCGCCGCTGTCGGTGAACAGAAGGCCGCTGACGCCGGCTGGCGTAATGGTGATCCTGCCTGTAAAGCGTTTGCTGCGTTCATCGCGGAGGCGGTAAGTTCTGATATAAGGGTATTGCTGCTGCATATCAGGAGGTAGCAGCGGGGATTCTGAAATGATATCCGGGTGCAGCCCTCCTTCAGGAAGCGGGATCCCGAAAGGCACAGCAGTAGCAGGAAAAGATGCCTGTGGATTGTCCATAGGCGCCAGTTGCTGCAACTGTTGTGCTATTGTTGAATTGAGTCTGACCAGTCTGTGTTTACGGGTTTGACCGGAGAGCCGGTCCTCTGCCAGTCCGTGGTCTCTGGTATTGGGAGTGAAATCGTTCCAGAGGCGCTCCTGTGCTTCGGCGCATACGGCCATTAGTATGCTGCACAAAAACAGGAGTGTGATTTTGTTTTTCATATTTAAGGGTCATGGTTCCGGGGCGGTAAAATAGAAAAATTTATTTTATCCGCGCATTTTTTTGAATGCATTGATCAACCCGTTGGTGCTTGAATCATGACTTACTACCGGCTTATTGTCTTTCAGTTCCGGCAGGATGGCATTTGCCAGCTGTTTACCCAGTTCAACGCCCCACTGATCGAAGCTGAAGATATTCCAGATCACACCCTGCACAAAGATCTTGTGCTCATAAACAGCGATCAGCTGCCCCAGTGTATAGGGAGTGATCTTCTTCACCAGGATGGAATTGGTTGGCCTGTTTCCGGTGAATACCTTGAATGGAAGAATGGCCTTGATTTCATCAGGGTTTTTACCGGCAGCAATCAGTTCTTTGCGTACAACGTCCTTCGGCTTACCATTCATGAGTGCTTCCGTTTGTGCAAAGAAGTTGGAGAGCAATTTCGTATGATGATCACCGATAGGGTTGTGGCTGATGGCCGGTGCAATGAAATCGCAGGGGATCATCACCGTTCCCTGGTGGATCAGTTGATAGAATGCATGCTGTCCGTTGGTGCCGGGCTCTCCCCAGATCACAGGGCCGGTAGCATAGTTAACGTTTTTGCCACGGCGGTCAGTGCTCTTACCATTGCTTTCCATATTTCCCTGCTGGAAATATGCCGCAAAGCGATGCATGTACTGGTCGTATGGCAGGATGGCTTCCGTTTGGGTGCCAAAGAAATCATTGTACCAGAGCCCGATCAGCGCCAGTATCACTGGAATATTCTTATCGAAGGGGGTATGGCGGAAATGCAGATCGGTGGCATGGGCGCCGCGCAGCAACTGCTCGAAATTGTGGTAACCGATAGTGAGTACAATGCTGAGGCCGATGGCACTCCAGAGAGAATAGCGGCCGCCAACCCAATCCCAGAATACGAACATATTCTCTTTATCGATGCCGAATTTCACCACATCCTTTTCATTGGTACTGAGCGCCACGAAATGTTTGGCAATATGAGCTTCCTCTTTGGCTGCGTTGAGGAACCACTCACGCGCTGTAAGGGCATTGGTCATGGTTTCCTGGGTGGTAAATGTTTTGCTGGCCACCAGAAAGAGGGTCTCTTCCGGATCCACCTTCCTGAGGGTTTCCGCAATATGGGTCCCATCCACATTGGATACAAAATAAGGCTGGATGCCTTCCACCCATAAGGGCTTCAGCGCTTCGGTGACCATGAAGGGACCGAGATCGCTTCCCCCGATGCCGATATTGACGATGTATCTTATCTTTTTACCGGTGTAACCTTTCCATTCCCCGCTATGCACCCGGGCGGCAAAGTCCTGCATCTGCTTCAGCACCTGCTGTATTTCCGGCATCACATTCTTTCCCTCTGCATTTACCGGCTTGCCTGAAAAGTTGCGCAGGGCGGTATGGAGAACGGCGCGGCCTTCCGTCTCATTGATGGCTTCACCGTTGAACATGGCCTCGATGGCGGCTTTCAGTTCGCTCTGCTGGGCCAGTTCTTCCAGGAGCGACAGGGTCTTGGATGTGATCCTGTTTTTTGAATAATCAACCAGGATATCTTCCAACTGCAATGAAAACTTCCTGAATCTTTCAGGATCCTCTGCAAACAACTCCTTTATTTCTACATCTTTGATTTTTTTGTAATGCGTGTTCAGCTTTTTCCACACTTCGGTACGCTGAGGTTTGATTTTCGGTAGCATCTGGTTAGAATTATGGTCAATAAATACTTTTTTCAATAGTTCCTTACTATCAGACTCTAAGTGTATACCTGTAGTCCGCATAAATATTCTTATCTAAATAATGTGAAGCGATAAAAATCCATTCTCTTTACGCAGTTATAATTTTTACCCTACGTATTTTCCCTAAACCCTGCAACCTACGTGAATTAGGTTACGAGCGGACAGCGAGAGCTGTCCGTTCTGCTTTCAGAGCCTTCCAGTTTCCAGGTTTCGTATAGTGTTGACTGTTATATCCGTCATTTCATCGCTGATGCCCAGGTGCAGCACCATCCTGATCTGGTTGGCGGATACCGGCAGGGCCAGCACCCCTTTTGCCTTCAGCAGTTCCGTGATCTGACCCGGCTGCCAGTCCGGTTTGATGGCAGCGATCACGATATTGGTAGACACCGGCAGGAGGCTTTCCACATAACCGGTCTGCTGCAACGCCTCTGCGATCAACCGCGCATGGCGATGGTCATCGGCCAGCCGCTCCACGTGGTTTTCCAGGGCATAGAGTCCGGCTGCCGCCATATAACCTGCCTGTCGCATGCCGCCTCCAAACACTTTCCTGATCCTCCTGGCCTTCCTGATAAACTCCCTGGTACCCATCAGCACGCTGCCGATCGGGCATCCCAGTCCTTTGTTCAGACAAACGCTGATACTATGGAAAAGAGCGCCATGGTCGGCGGGCTTCTCGCCGCGGGCCACCAGCGCATTGAAGAGTCTGGCGCCATCCAGGTGCAGTAGCAACTGGTGCTCATCACAGAGCTTCCTGATCCTGCCGATCTCTGCGAGATCATAACAACTGCCGCCGCCGCGGTTGGAAGTATTCTCCAGGCATACCAGGCTGGTACGGGCCCGGTGCACATCATCAGGGTTGATCACGTAAGCCACCTGTTCCGCAGTGATCCTTCCGAGATCGCCCTGCAGGGTGCGGACCTGTGCTCCTGAATTGAAGGCGATACCGCCTCCCTCATACACGTACACGTGGGCAGTCTGATCGCAGATCACCTCATCACCTGGCTGTGTATGTGCTTTGATACCGATCTGGTTACTCATGGTACCTGTAGGACAGTAAAGCGCCGCTTCCATCCTGAAAAGAGCAGCCATCCTGTCCTCCAGCAGGTTAACGGAAGGGTCTTCTCCGAAAACATCGTCGCCGACAGGGGCCTGCATCATGGCTTCCAGCATACCGGGTGTAGGAAGGGTGAAAGTGTCCGAACGGAGATCGATCATGAGATTGGGTTGCATGAATTGGTCTGAATTTACAGGGTACGAATGTACACATTGATGGCCGCAATCCAATTGCCGAAATATTACGTATTTAAGCAGACGGCAGGTGTTGTCGCTCCGGAACCAGCACTTCTGGCTTACCCAAAAAAGAAACTTTTAATCCGTACCCGGAATTGGCCGGTCACTCAGAGATGGGAGACCGGCTTTTTGTTTTATGGTTTATGGTTTGTTGGCCGTTGAGGGGGTATGGGCCGGAGGCTGAAAAACATACCCACACCTGCGGGGTTTTAATTGGGCGGTGGTGGGGTATATTAGGGATATGGTGCAATGCCGGGCTGTAGGATCGTATGTTTTAAAGGCCTCCTTGCCCATACCCCCTCAACGGCAGGGCACCCGGGAGGTGTAACATAAAAAACAAGCGCAGTATATGAGTGTGTGGTTGATGAGTGCCAATTCCGGTACGGATAAAAGTTTGGGGGAAGGCCGGTGTGTGGTGTCCGGAGCGGGTGGGAGAAGGATGGGGACGGGTGCGTCAGCGAAAGTAAATGGAGCAGGTATTTTTGTTGGTGTTGATTTGACCGGATCTGTTTGCAGGTTGCTGCACGTTCGGAGAAAGGAGCGATGGGATATGAAAGAGCCGGTCTTCGAAATGTAAGCGATGCAGCTCATCCCTGTTCCCCCGTCCCATCTTCCCAATAAAAAGTCACCTATATATTCTCCCGGTGCGGTTCATTTCACAACCGGCGTTTTATATCCCTTCGCGACCCGAGCCGAGCCGAAACAAGCCGAGCCTAAACAAACCAAATAAACAGGAAGCAAAAAAAACAGGGAGCTTTCGCTCCCTGTCCGGATTATTTTTCCATCGTTCTGGTCACTTCAAAGTGCGCCAGTGTATCAGCCCCTTTTAGCAGGGCCAGCCACTTGCCACGGATATAGTAGCCATCAGTATTGTTGATGGTCTGCATCAATCCGTCTTCCACTTCCATAGCGCCCTGGCAGAACATTTTGGTACTGGCCACCCCATTGAATTTCACAGAGGAGCCATTCAGGCTGTAAGACCCGAAAAACCTGTTGCATCCGCCATTGCCGGAGACCTTTCCCGAATCCAGCCGCATGGTCACTTCCTTTGCCGTTTTCGGAAGCTCGCCGCTGATGCTGCTGAGCCCCGTCAGTTTCCAGGAATTGCCTTCCAGACTGTGATTACCGCCGGTAGGCGACATACTGCCGCTGCAGGCCGTTATCAGCAGGGCTGCGGTCAGACCGGTAATTGTGAACGATAATGTTTTCATGCATGCGAATTTATGAGTGAAAGATGTTTTTGAGCGTCATCTTTCTACGACATAAGGGATGTAGCTTAGATAGCATCAAATACTACCAGCAATGCATATACTACACCAGGGATCCAGAAAAGCAGGGTGAGGATCAGGCTGATCCAGAACTTGCTGTTAATTTCTCCTTCTTTCAGGTAAACAGCCAGCGGTGGCAGCAGGATGGCGAGGATCGCCAGCAGCACCTGGTCAGTTTCAGCAGCTTTACCGGCACGCTTGTCTGCACGGTATTCCTTCATCATTTTCTTGGCTTCCT
Source organism: Pseudobacter sp. (assembly GCF_051955275.1). Classification (NCBI taxonomy): domain Bacteria; kingdom Pseudomonadati; phylum Bacteroidota; class Chitinophagia; order Chitinophagales; family Chitinophagaceae; genus Pseudobacter; species Pseudobacter sp. The sequence goes on from NZ_JBQCGW010000266.1 coordinate 35,872, forward strand.
TGATACGGTCTTTCCTTTCTTTACGGGGAAGCGCCCTGAAGTTCTCCATGGCAGCCTTCACCTCAGCAGGAGTGGGCTCTGCAGATCCCGGTACAGAAACGGGAACTGGCTCAACAACTGTAGTTGCCAGAACAGGAGAGGAGATAGTAGTAAGCGCAATCACTGCACATGCAAAGAGACGAGTGTTGAGTTTTTTCATAGTCTTCTATTTAATAATGATTAGAGCACAATGTTAATGATTTTGTGATATTTTATATAAAAAAAGCTACCGCCTGTGTTCACAAACGATAGCCTATAGCTTTTCGGTAAATGCATACGTTACAGGGTAACCTGTTCTCTGATAGAGTTACCACTGGCTTTGGTTGCTTTGATAAGTTGGAGAACCCTCTCACGCACATCATCCTTCAGCCCGGAGATCTCAGATGAAAATACGTCTTTCAGCTCGTCCAGTTCATCGGCAGATGCACCGATCAAACGGTTGAACTTCTTTCTCAACTGGCCCGCACCATCTGCAATTTTCTGACGTGTTTCAGCTCCGGAAGCCGGGGCGCATAACATCCCGATGGCAACTCCGGCCAACACCCCCGTAAGAGTGCCGAGTATTACTTTTTGTGTACTCATAGCATGGTTATTTAAATGATGAATAATACAATGGTCCTTCCTGATTTTTCAAGAATCCTGCCAGAACGGTCCGGGGCCTTAAAGGGGAATTAAATCTGTTCCAGCAATTTACATATATTAATTGTATAAGCATCTGAACCTCTTTAGTTTCCCCGAAATAAAAAGACCTGCCGGCGCGTTACTGTCTCCGCCCGATATCCCGAAAATAACCTCATATGCAAACCAGCGGCCAGGCTCTGACCAGTCAGTGGAAACTACTGCGCTCCATGGGAGTAACAGCCGGAATGGACGATTATGAACGGCGTAAGCTGATCATTTTCAACCAGCTCAACTGTATCAGTATGATCGCCGGATTGCTGCTGGTGCTGGCAGGACTTTTCAGTGAACAACACCTGCCACCCCTCACCTGGTACGTGGCCCTGGCCCCTCTGGTGATCTGCACCCTGGTGCTCTGGCTCAACCACGAATGCCAGTACCGGTATGCCAGACTGGTGTATTTCGGGCTCTACCCCCTGGTTACCTGTATCGTTTACCTCGGAAGGGTGGATGTAGGGGTTGGTCTGTTCTTCCTTTTATATGTGATCACCGGCGTTTTCTTTCTGCAAAGGATGGTAAGCCTGGTATTCTCCTTTCTCTGGAGTTGCAGCTGTTATGTATTAGCGGTTGTTGTTCCCCGTGAGTATTTTTTCAAATTGTCTGAGATCAGCTACTGGATATTCGCCTTCAATCATATCCTGGCGCTGGGCTTCATCTTTTATGCACTCTATCTCATTAAACAGGAACATCTCCGGTACCAGTTCAACCTGATGATGAAGAGCCGTGAACTGCACCAGCAGAACAAAGCCATCACCAAACAAAAACGGGAGATAGTTGAGAAGGCCGCACTGCTGGAACAACAGACCCGCGAACTGACTGAACTCAATCAGCTCAAAGCAAAATTGTTCTCAGTGATTGCGCACGATCTCAAAACACCGATGTATGGACTGCGCAATCTCTTTCTGAATATGCAACAGACCAAACTTTCCGCCAGGGAGATCAAAGAAATGATCCCCGGCATCACTAATGAAATGAACTACGTAACAAGCCTTATGGAAAACCTTTTGCTATGGGCGCGCACACAGATGAAGCACGCTTCCGTTCAACCCGAAATGCTGGACCTGCACCAGATGATCGGCGAAACCATCACCCTGCTGAAACTGCAGGCAAAGAATAAAAAGATCTGGCTGGAAGCTAAACTGGAAACACCCGTTTACTGCTACGCCGACCGCGAAATGATCAGCATGGTGCTTCGTAACCTGCTGTCCAATGCCATTAAATTCACGCCAGCCCATGGCACCATATGGGTGAGCGCCACCGAAAACCAGTCGAATGTGGAAATATCCGTACAGGATACCGGAGTGGGCATGACAACGGAGATGATCGGACAGTTATTCGGAGATCATTATTACACCACACGTGGAACCAATAGCGAAACAGGAACCGGACTCGGACTGAAACTATGTAAAGATTTCCTGGAGAAAAACGGCGGAAGCCTGTCTGTAAACAGTAATCCGGGGATCGGAAGCACTTTTTCGGTTATGCTTCCACGTTATGAAAGTGAACTGAAGGAAGCTATCGCCTGAGCAGTAAATCAGGAAAGGAAGGGAAGTGCGTGAATACGGTAAAATCTGCCTGTCCTTTTTTGTCAAATACACAATAGAAATTGTCCGTTTTCATGGTGGATTTCCACTATAAAAACGGACAATTCTGATCCTCCACGGGGAGTAAAAAAACTTATTTCAGGATCGAGTTGAAGAAGTCCTGCATATCCTTCCAGGAAGCAGTATCTGCTGCCGCATTGTAAGCTACCTGCATATTGAATTTCCTGCCTGTTTCGGTGGCGTCAGGATTGGTGAATGCATGCAGTGCCCCCGGATATTGCTTGAATGTGTAAGGAGCACCCACAGAATCGAGCTGCTTTTTGAATGTGGCGATCTGCTCCGCAGAAACAAAGGTATCAGACTCTCCGTTAGCCACAAAGATCCTGGCTTTGGTAAGTCCTTTCTGAGGAACCACGCCGCCTTCAAGCGCGCCATGGAAGCTCATTACGCCTTTGAAGTCCGACCCCAGTTTGGCTGCATTCAGCACCATGGAACCGCCAAAGCAGTAACCGATTGCCAGCAGTTTTGAGCTGTCTGTTGCCGCATTGCCTTTTACCACGGCGGCGGCTGCTTCAATACGGCGCTGCGCTGCAGCTGGGTCCCTGTACCATACCATGGCATATTGCCCGGCTGTTTTGGGATCTTCAGCTACCCTGCCTTTTCCGTACATATCCACTGCCATGGCTACATAGCCGAGCTTTGCCAGCTCGCGGGCACGCATCCTGGGATACTCCGTAAGGCCCCACCATTCCGGCACTATCAGAACTGCCGGGCGTTTGGTGGTAATGCTCTCGTCATAAGCGATGAAACCCTGCAGGGTATCGCCTTTGTCTGTGTATACAACTGTTTCTTCCCTGATCACCGGCGTTACCGCGGTTTTAGTGTCTGTTTCACCCTCTTTTTTTGTGGTTTCCGCATTGTTGCAGGCTACCAGAAAACAGGCGGCTGCCAGTGTTGAAAATATGGTCTTCATGATATGAGTTGTTGAGGAGGTGAAGTTCGGAAAAAGTCCGCAATCAGTTAGTTTTTTGTAACTTGCGCCCCTATGACACAAGAACAAATCAAGGCTATGAGGGACCGTATTGTGGTCCTGAGGAGGTTTCTTTGACGTCGATAACAGACGTGATAAGATAAACCAGGAAAAACAACTTTCGTTATCCCCCGGATTCTGGGATGATAACAAACGCGCTACTGAGATTCTCAAGAACATCAAGCAGAATGAATACTGGGTAAAATTGTTTGAAACAACCGTTACCTCTGTAGAAGATTTTGCCGTGCTCTTCGATTTCTGGAAAGCAGGAGAGGCATCCGAAGATGAAGTAAGGGTTGCCCATGATCAGGCTATTCAGCAACTGGAAGATGCAGAGTTCAAGAGCACGCTCAACCAACCGGAAGACGAACTGCCGGCAGTACTGCAGATCAACAGCGGCGCCGGTGGAACGGAGAGCCAGGACTGGGCAGAAATGCTGGCCCGTATGTACCGCATGTACGGCGAGAAGCAGGGCTGGTCAGTAACGGAGCTGGACTGGCAGGATGGTGATGGCGCAGGTATCAAGAGCGCCACCTTGCAATTCGACGGGCCCTTTGCCTACGGCTTCCTGAAAGCCGAAAGCGGCGTGCACCGCCTGGTGCGCATCTCGCCGTTCGACAGCAATGCCCGCCGTCATACTTCATTCGCCAGCATCTACGTATACCCGTTAGTGGATGACAGCATTGAAGTGGCAGTGAGCCCCGCCGACCTGGAATGGGAATTCTACCGCTCCGGTGGTAAGGGAGGTCAGAACGTGAACAAGGTGGAAACCGCCGTTCGTCTGAAGCATATCCCCAGCGGCATCATTGTGGAGTGCCAGAAAGCGCGTACACAGGGTGAGAACCGGGAAATGGCGCTGACCATGCTGAAAAGCCGTTTGTATGAAGAGGAGCTGCGCAAACGCGAAGCTCTCAAGAATGCCGCCAATGCCAATAAGAAAAAGATCGAATGGGGCAGCCAGATCAGAAGCTATGTTTTCCATCCTTACAAAATGATCAAGGACCACCGTACAGACTTTGAAGTGGGTAATGTGCAGCCGGTAATGGACGGAGAACTGGATGGCTTCATCAAGGCCTACCTGATGATGGAAAAAGAAACGGCCTAGTATTCGGAAACAAAAACTACATGATATGAATCTTGGATATTTTTCATACCCGATGCCTGCGAATGAGCCGGTATTGAACTATGCACCGGGATCTCCGGAAAAAAAGAGATTGAAAGACGCATTGGCTGAACTGAAAAATACAGAGGCTGATATCCCGATGTATATCGGTTCACAGGAAGTGCGCACCGGTAAAAAAGTGGCGCTGCGTCCTCCTCACGAGACTGCACATACGCTCGGTTATTTCCACGCAGGTGATGCATCCCATGTATCACAGGCCATCGATGCAGCCCTGGCTGCCAGGGAAGCCTGGAGCAATATGAGCTGGGAGAACCGTGCCAATATCTTCCTGAAAGCAGCTGATCTGCTGGCTACAAAATACCGTCCATATATCAACGGCACCACCATGCTGGGCCAGAGCAAGAACGTTTACCAGGCAGAGATCGACAGTGCCTGTGAGCTGATCGACTTCCTTCGCTTCAACGTTCATTTCCTGAGCGAGATCTACCGACAGCAGCCTGTCAGCGCGCCCGGGATCCACAACAGGCTGGAGTTCCGTCCCCTGGAAGGATTTGTGCTCGCAATCACTCCTTTCAACTTCACTGCTATCGGTGGCAACCTGCCCACGTCCGCTGCCATGTGCGGCAATGTGGTGGTATGGAAGCCTGCCAATACTCAGGTATATGCTGCACAGATGTTCATGCGCATACTGAAAGAAGCCGGCTTGCCTGATGGTGTGATCAACCTCGTATATGTGGATGGCCCCACTATCGGTAATGTATGCTTCAGCCATGCTGATTTTGCAGGTGTACACTTCACAGGTTCTACCGGTGTATTCAACAAGATGTGGGAAACCATCGGTAAGAATATGCATACGTATAAAACCTACCCGCGCATTGTAGGTGAAACCGGCGGTAAGGATTTTGTACTGGCACATAAAAGTGCTGACCCTGTAGTACTGGCAACAGCCCTGCTGCGTGGTGCTTTTGAATACCAGGGACAAAAATGTTCTGCTGCTTCGCGCGCTTATATCCCTTCCAATATCGCAGAAGAAGTGAAGAAGCTGCTGGTAGACGGCATCAACAGTTTCAAGATGGGTGTGGTGGATGATTTCACCAACTTCATCAACGCTGTTATCGATGAGAAGAGCTTTGATAAGATCAAATCCTATATCGATAATGCAAAGAATGATCCCAATGCAAGCGTACTGGTTGGAGGAAACTGCGATAAGAGCAAGGGGTATTTCATTCAGCCTACCGTTATCGAAGCAAAGGACCCTAAATATATTACCATGTGCGAGGAGATCTTCGGACCTGTGTTAACGATACATGTGTATGATGCGGAGCAATTCGATAAAGCGCTGGAGCTGGTAGATACTACCTCTCCTTATGCACTTACAGGTTCTATCATTGCACAGGACCGTTATGCCGTGGAACTGGCTACCAACAGGCTTCGCAATGCTGCCGGAAATTTCTATATCAACGATAAGCCTACGGGCGCTGTTGTTGGTCAGCAGCCTTTCGGTGGTGCAAGAGCGAGTGGTACGAATGATAAGGCAGGTTCCATTCTCAATCTGTATCGCTGGCTGAGTGCAAGAACTATCAAGGAAACTTTCAATCCTCCGGTTGACTACCGTTATCCTTTCCTGCAGGAAGCATAATGTTTTTGCAACACATATTTAAATTATCAAGAGCGCTCATATGAGTGCTCTTTTTTTTGTTTTGGAAACATTTTATAACTGTATAGTGTAGTTGAAAAATAAAATTTCTAACAATTCGTTAGGTAATGCGTTAACCTTATAGCATTATGTTTGCGTTATCGTTTTCAATGACCCTCAAAAAATTTTTCACATTATGAAAAAGGTTTTTCTTTCTCTTATTTGCTTAGCCTCTATTGCTACTGCATCCGCTCAATTCAGTGTTGGTGCTAAAGCTGGTGCTCAACTTACAAACTTCACTGGCGATGGTGCTGACGGTCTCGACAGCAAAATCGGCTACTATGGCGGTGTATTCGGTCGGATGAAATTTACTGAAAACATTGCTGCACAAGCGGAGATCCTTTATTCTGCTCAAGGTGCAAAGTATGATATGCTTGGTGAAACAGTAAAATGGAATGCTGACTATATCAACGTTCCCATCCTGTTCCAGTATCATCTTCCTGTAGGCCTGTATTTTGAAACTGGTCCCCAGGTAGGTTTCCTGATGAACGCTAAAGCAAAATCTGATGAACATACTGAAGACTTGAAAGATGGTGCTGAGAAGATCGATTTGTCATGGGGCCTCGGTGCAGGTTACCAGATCACCAAAGAAATTGGTGTGAATGCGCGTTACAATCTCGGTCTGAGCAAGATCAACAAAGAAGGTGGTGACGCTGATAAAATGAAGAACAGCGGTATCCAACTGGGTATCACCTGGGCTCTTTTTAACGTGGGTAAATAAATGACCGTAGAATAAAATGTTTTTCTGAATGGCTGGAGCATTGCTTCAGCCATTCTTTTTTTCTTATTATCATGAGTAACGGTAGACTGTCACCGGAAAAAGGGCCATTCTGATACAATTTCTGTTAAAAAATAAGAATAAAATAAAATTCATCTTTCATCGTTGCGGATTGCCCTTGAATTTTGTGAATGGCTGAAATGCAGTCTGGTAGCTGGTTAGGGTAGGAGGCTGAATCAGCCATATTCATTTGTGGCATGAAATTTCTGGTAATGTGTACATGTATCATATTGCTGGATTCATATATGCACTATATGTTTGCAGCCGTAAATGAATTATCGGGATAATTCTCTGTTCATTTACTCACTAGTCAATTAACTTAAACAGAAGAAACATGAAAAGGATTTTTTTGCTGCTTGCATTTGCCGGAACATTTGCTGCAGCTAATGCGCAAACTAAGATTGGTTTAAAAGGTGGTCTGAACGTTGCTGATTGGGGTGGCGATGACGCTGATAACGTTGATGCAAAGATTGGATTTCATGTAGGCGGTTTCGCTAATTTCAAAGTAGGTAACAAGTTCAGTGTTCAGCCTGAGCTGACTTTTTCCACACAAGGCGGTAAAGTTGATGCTCCGGGAGATGATGCGAAGATCAGGTTCAACTACATCAACATCCCAGTAATGCTGAAGTACGAAATCGCTCCTGGTCTTAACGCTCAGGTAGGTCCTCAGTTTGGATTTGCTGTAACCAGGAAAACAAAACAAGGCGACGTAACTGTTGACAGGAACGATGACTTCAAAGGTTTTGACCTGGGTGTGGGACTTGGCGCCAGCTATGAGTTCCCCAGTTCTCCGTTTGGTATCGACGCGCGTTATGTTTTTGGTCTGAGCAGACTGGATGATAACGGTGATGCGAAAATTTTCAACCGCGTATTCCAGTTGGGTGTTACTTACGCTCTCTGGAGCGGCAAATAATTGCCACATAACTTCAAGTAGGAACCTGTCCTGTATGCCTCATGGCATCCCGGGCAGGTTTCACTGTTTTAAGGATCAATTCAGCGGTTCCAATTATTTGCCGTTATTTTGCCTCTTTGAATTATTTTTATAAAAATTTCGGGTTTGAAAACTGTACTGAACGAACAGCAACTGGCCATCACCATCAAGAGATTAAGTCACCAGATCCTGGAGAATCATACCAACCTGGAAAATACTGTTCTCATCGGCATCCAGCCACGCGGCGTATTTGTGAGCGACAGGGTAGTGCAGGAGATCCGTCAGCTGACGCCTCCCGGAACTGTGAAATATGGAAAGCTCGACATTACCTTTTACCGTGATGATGTACGCAGCCAGCTGCATGTTCCCAATCATACCGATATTCCATTCAGCATCGAGAATAAGAATGTGGTCCTGATAGATGACGTGCTGTATACCGGCCGCACCATCCGCGCCGCGCTTGACGCCCTCCTTGATTTCGGCAGGCCCGCCAAAGTGGAGCTCTGCATCCTGGTGGACCGCCGCTTCAGCAGGCAGTTACCGATCCAGGCCGATTATGTGGGCAGGTCCATCGATTCCATTATCTCCCAGAAAGTGAAAGTATTCTGGAAAGAGAAGGATGGAAAAGATGAAGTTGGACTTCTCGGTGGCCCTGATGGCATGTATTGATTTTTCCATTAACTTCGCCCCCTGAAATGCGACTTTCTGTAAAACATCTACTCGGTATCAGGGATCTAACCCGCGAGGATATCCAGCTCATTTTAGACACAGCCACTGAGTTCAAAGAAGTATTACAGCGCCCCATCAAAAAGGTGCCTTCTTTGAGAGACGTGACGATAGTGAACTTATTTTACGAGAACTCCACCCGTACAAGGATCTCCTTTGAGCTGGCCGAAAAAAGGCTCAGCGCCGATACCATCAATTTCACCGCTTCCGGTTCTTCTGTTTCAAAAGGCGAAACCCTCCTGGATACTGTCAACAATATCCTCTCCATGAAAGTGGACATGGTGGTGATGCGTCACAGCGCAACCGGTGCGCCTCATTTCCTCTCGAAACATATTCCCGCAGCCATCATCAACGCCGGCGACGGTATCAATGAGCACCCCACACAGGGACTGCTGGATGCTTTCTCCATGCGCGAAAGACTGGGCCGCCTGGAAGGATTGAAAGTGGCCATCATCGGGGATGTAATGCACTCCCGCGTAGCCATGAGCAATATGTACCTCCTGAAAAAAATGGGTGCGGAAGTGATGGTGGCAGGACCGCCCACACTCATCCCCAAACATATCCGGGAAGCATTCGATGTGCGCGTGGAATACAATCTCCGCAAAGCCCTCGAATGGTGCGATGTGGCCAACGTGCTGCGGATCCAACTGGAAAGACAGAACCAGGTGCTCTTCTCTTCACTGAGAGAATACAACCTGGCTTATGGAATCAATAAAAGACTGCTCGAAAGTCTCAATAAAGAAGTAGTGATCATGCACCCCGGCCCTATCAACCGTGGTGTGGAACTGGACAGTGATGTGGCAGACAGCGGGCAATCTATCATCCTCAACCAGGTGGAAAACGGTGTGGCCGTGCGTATGGCGGCACTCTATCTGCTGGCAGGGGGAAGGGAAACGCCTGGCGCTTCCTGATAATTCACCTTATAATGCATTGCCATGCAAAGAATCGCTCTGTTCCCGGGAACCTTTGATCCTATTACTATCGGTCACCTGGATATTATCGACCGTGCATTACCGTTATTCGACAAACTGGTGATCGGTATCGGCCGGAATATCAACAAAGTGCCGATGTTCTCCGAAGAACAGCGTCTCAGCTGGATCCGCGACATCTACAGTAACGATCCCAAAGTGAGCGCCATCGTTTACGAAGGCCTGACTGTAAATGCCTGCAAACAGGTAGGAGCACAGTTCATACTGCGGGGTATCCGCTACGTGAACGACTTCGAATACGAAAAGGCCATTGCAGACATGAACCGTAGTCTCGACGAAAAGATCGAGACCGTTTTCCTGACCTGCCTTCCTCAATATACATCCGTGGCATCCACGCTTGTACGTGATGTACTCAAGAACGGAGGCGATGTAATGCAGTTCCTTCCCAAAGAAGTAGCCGCCAGTATCCATGCCGGCCTGCCTAAAAAATAGACCATGATCTGGTTCAATAAAAACCTGCAGCTCTCCGATCTCCACCAGATCCGCCGTTCCAATATGGCGGAGCATATCGGGCTGGAGTTCACGGAACTGGGCGATGATTTTCTCAGCATCCGCATGCCTGTTGACCATCGTACCAATCAGCCCTACGGCATCCTGCATGGTGGCGCTTCCTGCGTGCTGGCGGAGACCCTGGGCAGCGTTGGCTCTGTACTGGTGATAGACCAGGAGAAATTCATCTGTGTAGGGCTGGAGATCAATGCCAATCATATCCGCAGCGCTTCCTCCGGTTTTGTGACCGGTACTGCAAAACCCATTCATCTTGGTAAATCAACGCATGTATGGGATATCAGGATAGTGAATGAAGAGCAGAAACTGATCTGTGTAAGCAGGCTCACAGTAGCTATTCTGCCTAAGAAGTAACAGCGTCTGCCGGCTTACTTCGGGTGCACTCGCTCGCCTCTGGCGAGTGAGGCATATTTGTTCGCCTCCCGGCGAACGCTGAACTCGCCAGAGGCGAGCAAATAGAAGTCACTTGCGGGGACGCGAGCGACTGGGCACAGTGTAAGAGATCTTAATATCCCGCCTTCTGCAGCACTTCTTTCACTGATGGGAAGGTGTTTTTCAGGTATTCTTGCAGCGCGTTTTTATCGGCCCAGACCAGTTCTGTAATCTGTTCCTCCAGCTGAGGGGTGAGCGTTTGCGCTTTGGGGGCGGTCATATTGAACCAGAACGTTTCTTTGAGGATATGATGACCAGCGTCGTCATAAGTATGATAGGTGGTCACCAGGGGATCACCGAGTGTTACCTCAGCCAGGCCTGTTTCTTCCTGAACCTCTCGTAAAGCGCTCTGGGCTGGTGTTTCACCCGGGTCCATCTTGCCCTTGGGCAGATCCCATTTTTCGCGGCGCAACATCATCAGCACAGCTTTGTCTTCATTCTGAACCAATCCGCCGGCGGCCTGAATGAGCATGAACTTGCGCCAGAAAGCGCGCTTCAGCTGGTTGATATCATCGTGGAAATAGATACCGGCATGTACCTTTTCCTGTTTCATTTCGTGGATCATGGAATTTACACCGGGAGCGGAGAGCTCATCCATGTAAACGGCATCATCGTGGTGGGCATAAGGAGCGATCTCATCGGTGATGGTATCGGTGAGGAACAAAGGTTTGTCGTTAAAATAAATGGTAATGTGCATAAATAATTTTCAGTTTTCCCTTTTCAAATTCCAATTTCGCCGCAACCAGGAATAAACGAATACTATGGCACCGAACAAAAAAGCAGTCGCTGAAAAGTTATTACAAATTAATGCTATTAAATTAAATCTCGCTGAACCATTTACATGGGCTTCGGGATGGAAAAGCCCTATCTATTGCGATAACCGCAAGGCACTGAGCTTTCCCTATATCCGCGAATTTGTAAAATCCGAGATGTGTAATGTTGTTTTTGAAGAATTCCCTGAGGCTGAATTGCTGGCGGGTGTAGCCACAGCGGGCATCCCCTGGGGCGCAATGGCGGCCGATCAGTTGAAGCTGCCTTATATCTACGTGCGTCCCAAGCCCAAAGAGCATGGACTGGGCAACCAGATCGAAGGTTACTTCACTCCCGGCCAGAAAGTGGTAGTGATAGAGGACCTGATATCCACTGCTAAAAGCAGCATGCAGGTGGTGGATGTGCTGAAGGCAGCCGGTCTGAATGTGATCGGTATGGTGAGCATCTTTACTTATGGTTTCCCTGTTGCGGCTGAAGCCCTGGCTAAAGCCGGAGTGGAGTATCGCAGCCTCACTGATTATCCCACACTTATTGAGCTGGCCATCGAAAAAGGAATGGTGAGCAAGGATGAAGAGGGCATTTTGTTAAAATGGAGGGAAGACCCCGCCAACTGGCAGGGGAAATAAGTACATTTGAGTCAAATCGAATGTAATATGAAGAAACTCCTGTTAATGTTGGTTACGGTACTGGGAATTGCTTCCATGGGTATGGCCCAGGCGAAGAAAGGTATCCAGAATGTGACCATTCAGACCCCGACCGTTCAATGCCAGATGTGCAAGGACCGCATAGAGAAATATCTCCTGCGCGAAGAAGGCGTTCAGAAAGTGAATGTGGATTTCAGGAATAAAAGAACAAAAGTGACCTTCCTGGCGGAGCGCCAGAATATCGAGAACATCAGAACTGCCATTGCCAATATCGGGTATGATGCAGATGATGTGACTGCCGAGCCGGAAGCCTATAAGAAATTGCCGAAATGCTGCCAGAAACCCGAGGACGGGGGCGGCAAAAAACAATAAAGTTTCTTTTCAGAAGCGGCTGTACCGGAAGGTGCAGCCGTTTTTTTTTGCTCCGGATTCCCGGATCAGGCCAGTTCGGCGCTGTGGATGGCTACAAACTCTCCCTGGCTATCGTACCCCCTGATGGCAATGGCATCAAATCCGTTCCGGAGCAGGAAACCCAGGTTGGTCTTTTCCCCGCTGATCAGCCGGAGGGTACCGCTTTTATCCCGGAAACTGTCAAGCTCCTCTTCATAATCCACGTTGAAAAAGGCCTGCACCACGATCTCGAATTCCTGGTTACCCCGACTATCTGTATAAAATTTGGAAGGCTTACGGTTGTTCAGCTGCCTGGGCTCCCAGGTATCACAGAACAGGTTGCTGTAGCCATGACGTGCTCCATCGAACAGCAGGATCTCCTCACCGGAGCGTATATCGATGGCGATCAGCAGTTCAGGGGCAAGGTCGGACCCTGCCACTAACCCGTTGAAATGACGTCCGTAATGTTGCTGGTGATGCACCAGGTGCTGGGGGGTGGGCTTTACTTCCCATCTGAAAAGACTATCGTAATATTTGATCCGGAACAGCCTGCCGCCGGAGGAGGATTGTAATTGTCCGCGCCATTCCGTTTCGCGCATTTGGTTGAAATAGGCAGGTTTATCGTACACAGCATACTTCGCATAGAGATCCGGGGCCTGTCTTCCTCGATTCATACGTTAGCAGATTGTAAGTTAAAAATAACCTGAAAGCAGTAAAAGAGTGCGGAGGATATGCCATGTAACAGGAATGTGATGATGAACAGGAGGATTTTATGGATGAGTGATGAAGGATAATAAGAAGGGTGTTTGAACGCTGAAAAAGCACCCGGTTTGAGGCTGGTTTTTTGAGACAGAAGACGTTGTTTTTTGCTGCAAGGCCATCTTGTTTTTTAATATAAAACAGCCCATGTGGGTGATCCGGAAAACAGGCTATTTCCAGTTGGATTTTTGAATGTTCCACGGAAAATCGTGAGTGTTTTTGTCGCTTTTTTAAAGAGGTCCGGGTCGGGAATCTGACCAATCTATAGGTCCCTCAGGTCAGGATCAGATGAAAAAAATCAGAAAATCCGGGGACAAAAAATGGGCATAAGGCATCAAAAAATTGTAAAATTCAGTTCTCCATTTGGGCCGATTTCAGGTATATCTTCTGTTTCTTCCGAACGAAAAAAAGCTAAAAATAGCGGTTTTTCGATGCTGAAAAATGGTATAAAATCGGCGAATACGGAGGTCAGAAACGAGCTCAAAAACCGTGTTTTATGTACCTCAAGCCATGGAAATTTTCAACAAAAATTCCGGATTTTCCCTCTGGTACTCCAAAATCTAACTGCCGGAAATCTGCTGAAAATCCACTGAAAATTCGCTGAATGGTGCTCAGAAAATGCCCGGAATTTACCATTCAATTTTCATTGATTTTGCCCGGCCAGGGACAGAAAATGACTTCGAAATTGTCCTTTTAGGCCCATCGATTTCTAAAAAGATCAATTCAAAAACCAGGTTTTAACCCAGGTGACAACCCTCAAAAAACAGGAAATCCTGTTCGAAATGCGGCCCATATCCGTTGAAAGATTTTTCTTTCTGGCTTTTAAAGCACGCCAGACTGTCAGAAAATTTACCGATACTCAAGCATGCAAAAATTGAATTGCTATTTCTGGATTCAGCCATCATTTTTCATTCAGGAAGGAATGCTGAACGAAAAAACGGAAATTTCCGCCAGGCTTTGGTGGCTGATTTTTCTCCCGAAAACACAGGTTCATGAAAATGTCCGGACCATTTTTCGACCCGGGAATCACGCCGGATTGATCCAGAAATTCCTTTCAGTGATCCGGCAAAAGGGGCGGGGTAAAATTGAAAGATGGATTATTTTATGGTGATCATTTTGAAGTTTAGCTGGAAAATTCCCCGGCTTTTCACTCTCTTTTTCCGGCATACCTGGTGGCAATTTCCCTCCGGATTGCCCGGTTCAATCCCCTCGGTTTCCCAAAATTTCATCTGATCTTCCCGCCATTTTTCACCCCGGAGTCCCTCTCGAACCCCCCCCGGCTGAATGTCGTCCCCGGGACCCATTTTTCTCTTTTCTCCATCATCCGGGCAAAAAAAAATCCGGCAGTCACCCGCCGGAAAATCACTTGTCAAAATCTTCAAAATCCTAAAAACTGAACTTTTGCTTCCCTTCATATTTGATGGGGTAATTGATAAAAATTCCACTTCTTCCAACTTTTACACTTCCCTCCAAACGGATCATCACTTCCTCCGATCCGAGATTCTGCAGGAAACTGATCCCGGTATTCGCCATGTCAACGGTGAGTTTTACAGGCATCAGAAAAGTGTCCAGTTTCGGAATTTTCAGGGTGCTGTCAAATGTGGATTTTCCGAAATACCGGTCGTTCACATACACATTCACATCTCCGTTTTTCAGGGTCAGGGGGTAGCGGTTCGGGTTGTAATATTCCACGTCAACAGCTACCGTCGATTCCTTCCAACCCATGCTGAGCAACTTCACATTCCGGATCCCCAGGTAATCGAGAGAAGTAGGTTTTGCACATCCCAGCCAACCTAACCAGAGGAGTGGGAGCAGGAGCATCCAGCGCGCTTTTTTCATGCCATTCATTTTATGAACCACAAAGTAGCAGATTAATTTTTACTGCCAAAAAGGAGTTGTATTTTTAGGAATTTGTTTGCTAATTCTTTTAGAAAAATCAGGCAGACAAACCGGCAGCGAGAGGAAAAACAGCCTACTAATATTTTTAGACTTGAAATTTAATTGTAAGTAACTATTTATAAGTACAATTATGGAAAATACTGATTATTTAAATTTAGCTTGTAAAATGGTGGAAATATGTCTGTAACCGCATTTTCAGCCGATTCCTCCACAGAATTTACAAAATTGAAATAAAGATGAAGTTAGTTATTGATTGTCATTATTTTACACCGGTTACTTTATGCCGGATTTCTACAGATTTCACACATATATATTTCGATGTATATGATCGCTACCAAAAAGTGAGTTTTCGTAACCGGACGGAGGTGCTCGGTGGCAATGGTCCCATCCTGCTCAGTGTTCCCCTCATCGATGGCCGGGAACAAAAACGACCCATGAAGGATGTCCGCATCGCCAACGACCATAGCTGGCAATCGCAACATTTCAAGACCCTCCAAAGCTGCTATAACCGGAGTCCCTGGTTCCAGTTTTATGAACCAGGCCTCGCTGGTTTATATGAGAAAAAATTTGAATGGCTGCTTGACTGGAACCTGTCCACCTGGGAATGGGCTACCGCAAAAACAGGTGGAAATTTCACTACTGAACTGACCACTTCGTACCAGGAAAATTATGACCCGGCAGAGTGGGTCGACCTCCGGAATAAGGTCACGCCCCATACCATCGGTCAGTTGTTCCCTGACCCGGTCCGGTACTCCCAGGTGTTCCAGGAACGCCATGGTTTCAGACCTCACTGCTCGGTGCTCGACCTCATTTTCTGCGAAGGAAAAAATGCAGCACGGCTACTCGGCAGATAAGGTCCCTGCCGCTGGCTGACTACATTTTGCATGATATTTAATTGATATATTAGCCGCGCTGAAGGCGATCGCTTACCCGTCTTCTTCCTACTGCATGCCCAGGATCCTGCTGCTGACCGGTCTGCTTTACTGCGTCTTTTTTGCCTCCGGGCAGGACTTCACCAACAAGGGGAAGGAGTTCTGGCTGGGCTTTGGCAACCACCAGCAGATGTACACCGGCACTTTACCCGGAATGGATATTTTTATTACGGCCGATATGGACACCCGGGTCACCGTCAGCATCCCCGGCATGGGTATCACAATCGGTACCTACACCATCCGCGCCAACCAGATCACCCCGGTGACGGATATCCCGAAAGAAGCTTTTCTCCAGGAGGAGGGCATCAGCAACAAAGGCATTCATATCAGCGCTGAACTTCCCGTTGTGGTATATGCGCAGATCTATATGGCCTCGGTGACCGGAGCTACTTTATGTCTTCCTGTCAGTACCATCGGCCGTGAATATTACTCCATCAACTTCGATCAGATCGCTCAGCCGGGCCCCACCAACGAGAGCTCTTACAGCTGGTTTTTTGTAGTGGCGGTGGAAGACAATACGCAGGTGCAGATCATCCCGGCTGCAGGGGCATTGTCGGGATCCATGAGTGCCGGCCAACCTTACACCATTCTCCTGAACCGGGGCCAGGTGTTCAATTATTTGTCGAGGTCCGATCTCACCGGTTCGGTGGTCCGGACGCTGAACAGCGGAGCCGGTTGCAAAAAGGTAGCGGTCTATTCCGGGAGCGGACGGATCGGCATCGGTTGCGGAAGGGTACCGTCCTCCAGTGACAACCTCATTCAGCAATTGTATCCCACCAGTACCTGGGGCAAAAAATACCTGACGGTCCCGAGTGACCCGAGGCCTTTGAACTACTACCGGGTGATCCGGCCGGACCCCTCGGCCAGGGTCACCGTGGATGGACAAACGATCCCTTCCTCCGCCTTTACCAACAATTTTCATTATACGTTCCACGACGCTCTTCCTCATGTGATTGAAAGCGATAAACCCATTCAGGTTGCGCAGTATTTTACCACCCAGAATTGCGGGGAGGAAACGGGCAATGGCGACCCGGAAATGATCTACCTGAACCCTGTGGAGCAGGTGATCACCCGGAGCACTTTGATGAGCATGCGGCTGCTCAGTTCGGGAAATGCCATGCACCAGATCATGGCCGTGGTGAAGAACGATCCGGCAGCCATAGCCTCCTTTGCCATCGATGGTCAATCACAGGCCACCGCCTTTGTGACCCACCCGGCTGACCCCGGGTATGCCTATGCATATATCCGGGTGGAGCAGGGGCCGCACACCATTACCTGCGATACCCCCTTCAATGCCATCGCCTACGGCTTCAGTGAAAATGAATCCTACGGGTATTCTGCCGGCACCAACCTCAGCGATCTATACCAGTACGTAACCGTTGAGAACGATCATTCCCCGGTGAATATGCCGGCCAGCTGCCGCAATTCTCCTTTCCGCCTGGCCATGACCTTTCCCTATCAGCCGGAGCGGATCGAATGGATCTTTGGCCCCGCGCTCAATGCCCTTGGCATCCGGGATACCCTCATCCTGAATCCCGTTTATGATACTGGCTGGACGGTGGATGGCGGCCTGCGGCTCTATCGCTACCGTCTCAAAAAGACCCTCCGGATCGACCGCCCGGGCACCTGGCCAATCCGGGTGAAGCTCATCAATCCCACTTCGGATGGATGTACAGGTGAGCAGGAGGTCAACTATGATTTTCAGGTGTTTGAAAAGCCGGCGGCCCGTTTTTCGGTTACCCATAACGGATGCATTAGCGACGCTGTTTTATTGAAAGACAATACCCCGGCTTCAGGCAGGCCGATCGTGAACTGGTATTGGGATCTGGGTGATGGCCGCATCGTGAATGATGCAAAGGATTTATCCCGGCTCTTTGCGGCTCCCGGCACTTATCCGGTGCGTCATGCTGTGGCCACAGACCTGGGATGTATGTCGGATACTGCCAGTCAGGCAATCAGGATCGATCCGTTACCCCTGGCGGATTTTGAATTCAGGAGCCCGCTCTGCGGGCAACTGCCTGTTAAGATGGCCAGCATTTCCACCAGCAGCGGCGATCCGCTTACTCGCTGGAACTGGAGTTTCGGGGATGGGCAAACGCTTTCGGCCACCAGCAACAGTCCGGTAAATCATACTTATGAGCAAGCGGGCAGGGTAACGGTGGGACTGGAAGTAGTTACGGCCAGGGGATGTAAGAGTCTCCCGAAAGAGCAGACCATCAAACTGCACCCGCTGCCTGTAGTGAATTTCGGGGTGCCGGAGGTGTGTATCGATGATGCCTTTGCCCGCTTTTCGGATTCAAGTTCCATTGTTGATGGCACCGCTGACAGGTTCAGCTGGCACTGGCAGTTTGGTGATAACAGCAGCTCTGCGGACCAGCATGCGGAGCATCGTTATGCGGCTGCCGGTAATTACCGGGTGAGCCTGCAGGTTACATCGGGAGAGGGCTGTGCCACTTCTTTCTCCAGGCCTTTTACGGTCAATGGCCGTGTGCAGGCGGCGGATTTCAGGTTGGCTGGAGAACAGACCCTTTGCGCCAACAGTGAGCTGGTGATCACGGACGCTACCAGGATCGAGAGCGGCCGTCTCAGCGCGCTGACCATCTGGTGGGACTATGACCGGGACCCGGCCATCAAAACGGAGGATGAGGACCCGGTTCCCGGAAAGGAGTATGCACATAAATACCCCGACTTCAGCCAGCCGCTGACCCGCGATCACCGGGTACTGTACGAAGCCCGTACGGGAGATGCCTGCCTGGGTGTGCTCCGTCGGTTTATCACCCTGAAAGCGAGCCCTGTGGTGAGTTTTGCTCCTATGTTTCCTGTCTGCCAGGAAACGCCGCCCTTTGTGCTGCCTGCGCGGGAAACACTGGGCTTTCCCGGTAACGGGCTGTTTGATGGCGCCGGTACGGATGCACAGGGAGTATTCAGTCCCGCTGCGGCGGGCCCTGGATTACACAGGATAGCTTACCAGTTTCGCGCAGCAAACGGTTGTTCCTCTTCCGTCTCCCGGAACATCCGGGTGAACCCGAGTCCGGTTGCAAATGCAGGTCCGGACAAAGGCATCCTTCCAGGAGGTTTCACCATTCTTGAAGGCAGCGGGGCAGGGGACGGCCTCCGGTATTCCTGGCTGCCTTCTGTTCATTTGAATGATCCTTCGAGGGCGCAACCTTCCGCTTCCCCGGGCGAGGATACCCGGTACAAACTGATTGTTTCGAGTAAGGATGGCTGTAAGGCATCCGATGAAATGCTGGTGAAAGTATTACCGAAGATAATCGTGCCCAATGCCTTCACACCCAATGGAGACGGTATCAACGATACCTGGGTACTGCTATATATGGAATCCTATCCCAACTGTATTGTGGAGGTGTTCAACCGTTATGGCCAGCGGGTATTTCACTCATTGGGTTATGGCCGGGCATGGGATGGAAGAATGAATGGTAGCCTCTTGCCGGCTGGCACTTATTACTGGCTGATCAATCCGAAGAATGGTCGGGAACTGCTCAAAGGATCAGTGACCCTTATACGATAATGATGAAAAGATGGCATGCAAGTTTAGCGGTTCTTCTCTTTTGCCTGACTGGTAACGGGCAGCAACAGCCGCATTATTCCCAGTACATGCTCAACCAGTATATCCTCAACCCGGCCCTGGCGGGTATCGAAAACTATACAGATATCAAGGTCAGTCACCGTCACCAGTGGGTGGGGATCAGTGATGCACCCGTGACCACCTGCCTCACTGCGTTTATGCCACTGGGTAAATCGGATTTGCGGACCTCCGCCACGGGCTTCCGCATACCCGGCGAAAATCCCAGGGGCAGCGCTTACTGGGAGACCTATACTGCGGCTGCGCCACATCACGGCATCGGGGTGCAGGTGATCAACGATAAAACGGGACCGCTCAACCGCTTTTCAGGGTACATCACGTATGCTTATCATCTGGGCATCAGTCCTAAAACGAGCCTTGCTGCGGGTTTCGGAGCGGGAATCAGCCAGCTGAGGCTGAATACGGCCAAACTGGATTTCGGGATCGTTACGCCCGTAGACCCTGCTGTGTATGAGAACAGGAGCCTGAACGAGGTCAGTCCGGATTTCAATACCGGGCTTTACCTGTATTCTGCCAGCTGGTTCCTGGGATTGTCGGCGCAGCAACTGGTTCCGCAAAAGATCAGGTTCAATGACAATGAAGTGAGGGCTGACGGAAAGCGGGTACCGCATTTCTTCGGAACGGCGGGTTACCGGTTTCTGCTGACGGAGGAGTTCAACCTGTTGCCTTCCATGCTGGTGAAATATATCCGGCCA
>NZ_JBQCGW010000267.1:0-25277 GCF_051955275.1 Pseudobacter sp.
GGCTGCACATTCATGTGGCCAGCCTGGTGAAATCCACCCCCGTTGCGGAAGAGATCATCCAGGAAACCTTCCTGCGTGTATGGATCAACAGAGACCAGTTGCCGGGTATCGATCATCCCCGGGCCTGGATCTTTTCCATCGCTTCCAATATTTGTTTCAATCACCTGCGGTCACAGCTTCGCAAAGAAAAACATCTTCGTATCCTGGCCGGTTCCGCAGCCGAAAGCCAGGCAGAAATACCTGTCCTCACTGAACTCAAAGAAATGAGATCAGCCATTCACGATGCCGTGGACCATCTCTCCGGGCAACGCCGGCTGATCTGGCTGCTATACCGCGAGCAGGGCCTCAAACAATCAGAGATTGCCAGCCAGCTGAATATTTCCGTATCAACAGTAAAGAACACCATCGCGCAGTCGCTTGAATTTATCCGCAAGCATATGCGCACCAAAGGATTCTGGATCCCCTTATGCCTGCTGGAAGCCGCTTTGAAAATTTCTTCCAGGTTCTGATAGACCTTTTCCTCTCAACGGTTACTTAGTATCAGGGACGGCTCCGGCCAAACCCGCAAAATACCCATATGCAACAGAGAATAGTAGTCCTGTTAGAACGATACATTTCCGGCAGTATCACTGATGGTGAATTAGCTGAACTGCATCAGCTCTTTGAATCATCCCCGCAGGATGTTCAGGCCGGCATCGCCCAATGGCTCGATGGCCGGGAAACTGATCAGGCGTATGATCCGCAGCACTGGCAACAGGTGCTGGGCCGGATCATGAATGCAGACAGAACGGAGGATGTGACCGTAACACCAGTGATACCATTCTATAAACGGCCATTCTTCCGTTATGCGGCAGCTGCGGTAGTGGTCCTGGTAGCAGGGGCGGGTTTCTGGTTCACCAACAGTAATACAAAGTCAACGCAGGTGGCGGATCAGCCTGTAGTAGTGGAAAAGAATGTGCCTCCCGGAAAGGATGGCGCCATCCTCACCCTGGCAGACGGCACACAGCTGGTGCTGGATAGCCTTGGTAACGGCCTGGTGAGCACGCAACAGGGAACGCATGTGGTGCTGAACGATGGGCAGCTGACCTATCATTCGCAACAACAGGCATTGGCTGCCCCACAGTTCAATACCATGACCACCCCCAGGGGCCGCCAGTTCAATGTGACCCTGCCCGATGGCACACGCGTATGGCTGAATGCTTCTTCGTCGCTGCGCTATCCCACTGTCTTCGGAGGATTTGAAAGAAGGGTGGAAGTAACAGGTGAAGCCTTCTTTGAAGTGGCGCAGAACAAAGACCTGCCATTCATCGTGAACATCGGTCAGCAGGCAGAAGTGCAGGTGCTGGGAACCAGCTTCAACGTGAATGCGTATGCTGACGAGCCGGGCATCAATACCACCCTGCTGGAGGGAAGCGTGAAAGTACTGGCGGTTAAAAGAAACGAAGAACTGGTGCTTAGACCGGGAGAACAGGCCCAGCAGTCGGATGAGCTGCAGAAGAAGACAGTGAACGTAGATGATGTAGTGGCCTGGAAGAACGGAGCATTCAATTTCAACGATATGGAATTGCCCGCCGTAATGCGGCAACTGAGCAGGTGGTACAATGTGGAAATTGAATATGCAGGCCCTGTATCTAAGGGAAAATTCGGAGGTAAGATGGGCCGGAACCTCAGCCTGGCAGATGTGTTGGCGGAACTGAAGAATTTTGATGTGAATTTCAGGATTGAAGATGGAAACAAAATAGTTGTGTTACCCTGACCGGAATAAAAAACCGGGTAGAAGATTGGACCCCTTTACCCGGCGATGTTCAGGTCAGTCATCAAATAGTGTCGAACTGCTTAATTACTTAACCAAAACATTGCGAAAGTATGCAATTAAATGCTGTTAAGCAGCGGAATAATTCCGCCTGCTTTACCAAAACTGCCTCGGTGGATGAAGGAATTGTGCACAGGACTTTCTCCCGTTCCATCGATGGAACAACTGTGAATGCGATGAAACTGACTATCATTCTCCTGATTGTGGCCGTATTCCAGGTAAACGCTCATACCTCGGCCCAGACTGTTTCCTACTCGGCTAAGTCGGTCACCATCCCCGTGGTGCTCTCCGCCTTCGAGAAGCAGACAGGTTATCTTTTCTTTTTCAAGAAAGAAGACATGAACGCTATCCAGCCGCTGACCGTTTCCATTGCCAATATGCCGCTGACGGAAGCGCTCCACACCATTTTGAAAGGCCTCCCCCTGAAGTTCACCATCCGGGGTAATACTATTTTCATCCGCAAGGAGGAAACACCGGCATATGTAACACCGGAATCACTGGTGATCACCATGCGCAAAAGCGTATCCGGCCGCGTGATGGAAGCGGATGGAACGCCGGTTCAGGGTGTAAGCGTTACGGTGAAAGGCACCAAAAACGCTACTACCACGTTCGCCAATGGCGCCTATTCCATCGAAGTGCCTGAGGACGGTACCCTCGTATTCACCAGCGTTTCCCATGAGTCGCAGAGCATTGCGGTGAAGGGAAAATCAGTGATCGATGTCACCCTCAAACGCAAAGTGGCTTCCCTGGAAGATTATATTGTGGTAGGTTATGGTTCCACCAAAAGAAAAGACCTTACCGGCTCCGTGTCTTCCGTTGATGTGAAAGAAGTGCGTGATGCACCTTTCGTGAGCATCGACCAGGCCCTGACCGGTAAAGCGGCAGGTGTGCAGGTAGTACAGGCAGACGGCTCTCCCGGCGGTATGGCCAAGATCCGCATCCGCGGCGGTACCTCACTGATGGGTAGCAATGACCCCCTCTACATCATCGATGGTGTACAGGTGCAGATCCAGAACCGTTACCTGCAGAACCAGGCGGAAGCCGTGAATCCCATCGAACGCTTCGGCAGCGATGATCCCAACTCATCCGTATCCGGCGCCTTCGCAAGAGGATTGAACAGTTTAGCCGGTTTAAATATCAACGACATTGAAAGTATTGATATCCTGAAAGATGCCTCTGCTACTGCTATCTATGGTTCCCGCGCCGCCAACGGTGTGGTGATCATCACTACCAAAAAAGGAAAGCAGAACCAGAAACCTTTGCTCGAAGCCAACTATTACACAGGTTTCACCAGGGCTATCAAACAGGACCTGCTGAATGCCGATCAATACAAAATGATCACGCGCGAAGCAGCGAAGAACCTCAATGATGCACGTGCTGCTGCCGGCCAGGCGCCTAATGCAAGAGCCACACAGATCCTCTCCAATCCTGATTACCTGGGCACTGCCAACACAGACTGGCTTGGCCTGGTATTGCGCACCGGTATCACGCAGAACGCAGATATCTCCGTTCGCGGTGGAGGTACCGGTTCCCGCTACTACACTTCCCTGGCTTATCAGAAACAGGAAGGTGGTTTGAGAGGAACAGATTTCCAGCGGATCTCAGGAAAGATCAACCTGGATAACGAGATCACAAAACGCCTGCGGATCATCGCCAACCTGGATTATGGTTTTACCAAAAACAATATCACCAACGGGATCTACGCGCAAGCCCTATATGCGCCGCCCACGCTGCCTGCCTTCAATCCTGATGGCAGCGTGTACCAGTTCACCGGCAATACTATCGGTGGATACGACTATGAAGGTTTTCAAAACCCTATGGCATTGCTGCAGGGCATCAACGAAGGCAAAACTTCCACCTTGCTCGGCTCACTGGCGGCCGAGGTGGATATCCTGAAAGACCTGAAATTCCGCAGCGTGGTTTCCGTTAACTATACCAATTACCACCAGCTGAACTATGTGCCGAGCCTGGCTGTGATCGCTTCTCCCAATGGTGTCGGCAGCTCCAATGGAGGTACAGGCTCACAGTCGCAGACTGAGAACACCAGCCTCTTTTATGAGAATACACTCACCTGGGATAAAACATTCAATGAAAATCACCGCCTCAATGTTGTAGGTGGAACCACCTGGCAGAAAGACCGCTTCAATTCCTTCTCCGCCAGTGCACAGGGATTTCCTGATGATAAATTCCTGAATAATCTTTCTTCTGCCGCTATTCCACTGATGCCGGCCGGAACTTCCGGACAGAGCTCCCTGCTGAGCTTCTTCATGCGTGCCAACTATTCCCTGAAAGAAAGATATCTCTTCACTTTTACCGGCCGCTCTGACGCTTCTTCCAAATTCCCCTCTAAGAACCGGGTTGGGTATTTCCCTTCCGGCGGTGTGGCCTGGAGGATCAATGAAGAGAATTTCATGAAGAACGTAAAATGGATAGATGAACTGAAAGTCCGCGCCAGCGCTGGTCTGACTGGTACGCAGAATATCGGTGACAACCTCTTCTATACGCTCTACACACCAGGTTCCTACAACAGGGTGAATGCAATGGTGCCCACACAGCTCGGTAACGAGAATATCAAATGGGAATCTACTTTGCAGAAAGATCTGGGGCTCGAC
This sequence comes from Pseudobacter sp., assembly GCF_051955275.1. Taxonomy (NCBI): domain Bacteria; kingdom Pseudomonadati; phylum Bacteroidota; class Chitinophagia; order Chitinophagales; family Chitinophagaceae; genus Pseudobacter; species Pseudobacter sp. Next base: position 4,426 of record NZ_JBQCGW010000267.1, read on the forward strand.
TTCAGTATCCTGAACTCCCGCTTCAGAGGTTCCATAGGTTATTATGAAAAGAAAACAGATGGCCTGCTGATGAGCACCATCCTGCCTCCCAGTTCAAGTTTTTCCAGTGTGATCAGCAACTTTGCCACTATCGAGAACAGGGGACTGGAAATAGACCTGCGCGCTGATATCATCCGTGGAAAAGACTTCCAGTGGAATGCAGCGTTCAACATCTCCGGCAACCGCTCCAAAGTACTGGATATCGCCAATGACTTCACTGATCCTAACGGTGATCCTGCCCTTGCTCAGTATTACCTGGGTAACAGCATCGTGCGTAAGGGAGAGCCCATCGGTCTTTTCTTCGGTAAGAAATTCAAAGGCATCATTCAGACACAGAAAGAAGCCGATGATTATAAAGCCAGCTGGCCTTATTATATCTACTTCAGTCCATATACCAGTATCGGCGACCCCATGTATGAGATCGACAGCACAGGTTTCCCTGCACAGGATGTTATCGGGCATGCACAGCCGAAGTTTTATGGCGGCTTTACCAACACCGTTACTTACAAGAATTTCAACCTGATTGTACTCTTCACTTACAGCTATGGTGGTGAGGTATTGTACCTGCAGGATGTGCAGAATAAGTATGTAGGCGGACAAACCAATAAGAGTACTGCCATTCTCGGCAGGTGGACACCGGATAATCCAACGTCAGACAGGCCGCGCCTGATCCTGAACAGCAATTCAACGGCCTACACCGCCAGCAATGATGTGTATGATGCCAGCTATATCAAGCTGAAATCAATCACGCTGAGTTACAGGCTGCCTCAACATCTGATGGACAAATGGAGAATGAGGGATGTGAATGTATATGTATCCGGCACCAACCTCATTACTATCAGCGATTATCCCGGCCCTGATCCGGAAGTGAGCGGAAATCCTTACAGCCTCATCAATGGCGCTACGGATTCCGGAACATTCCCAACTGTACGTCAATACAGCGCTGGTATCAGGATCGGATTTTAATCAACCTTTAAATCATTGAAAGAATGAAACAACTCATATATGCAATACCGGTAGCGCTTCTGACTTTCAGCTCCTGCAGCAAGGAACTGGGCAAATTACCGGAGAATGCCAAAGTGGAGGGAAATACGGTAATAGATCAGAAAACGGCTATCGTGGCACTCAATGGCGCGTACTATCGTTTCGCCAATGTTCAGGCAGGGAATAATGTAACCAGCTGGGGCAATAACAAAACGCAGCCCGGTTATTACTCAGGCTTCATCGGATATGGATATGGCGGGGGAGATGATGAAAACAATATCTACAACAATAACTCCGATGTTTTCTGGTCGTACTCCTACGCCATTGTGAATGCCGCCAATGGTGTGATCGGTGGAGTAGAGAAGCTGCCGGACAATATGTTCACAGGCAATTCCAAAAAGAATATTCTTTCCGAAGCACGCTTCCTCAGGGCTTACGGCCATTTCAAACTGCTCAGTTATTACGGACAGTGGTGGGACCTCAACAGCAAGTTTGGTGTAATGCTTCGCAAAGAGCTGGTGACCCTGGGTAATGTGTCCAAACCAAGGAGCACAGTTGCCGACTCCTATGCAGATATCCTGGAAGACCTGGATTATGCCGTTACCAATGGTGCTGATTCCACCGGAAATGTATATGCATCGAAATATGCTGCCATGGCACTGAAAATGCGTGTGTTGCTGAGTCATGGGCAGCCTGCGGATTACACTGCCGCCATCACGCTCGCCAACCAGATCATTGCAGGAAACAGGTATCAGCTGGAACCTAAGCTGGTAGACCTTTTCAGAATAAAAGGACTGGCAAGTAAAGAGGTGATCCTGGGTGTTCGTCCGCAGTTGAACCAGGAAGCATATTATTACAACAGCAGCCGTCAGTTCTGGCCCGGCGCCTCCTCCTTGTATGTAGCGGTCCAGGCTTTTAAAGATCTGTTGCAGAATGATCCCCGCGGCGGCTGGATGACCGGTACTGCCAACTCATACCGGCCGGGTTCTTACTACTTCACCAAATACATTGCAGAAGGAAGTACGCCTTCACAGGTTACAGAAAGCGCTTATGCTATCAGGTTATCTGAAGTATTACTGATGAAGGCTGAAGCGATCGTACGGTCCGGTGGTTCCATCAGCGATGCACGGACCATTCTGAAAGAAGTGATGGCCAAAGCAGAAGTGACCAATTATACAGCTGTTGATAATGCAGCAACGCCCGATGCCATGCTGGAGCAGATCTGGAGGGAAACCGCCAGGAACCTGACTGGTGAAGACGGACAGGAGTGGCTGGCTTTATTGCGCCTTCCTTTCGCTACCGTAAAGCAGATCAAGCCCACCATCACCGATAAGATCCAGTACATTATGCCCGTGCCCCACAATGAGCTGATGAACAATCCGCTCTTCGGTGATCAGAACCCGGGCTATCAGCGTTAAGAACCTAAAACGAAATAAGCCATGACAAAAATGAAAACAAACATCTGCTGGGTGTTGGCCTTATCCTGTGCCGCCGCCTGCCAGAACGCAGCACCTGAAAAGCAACAGGCAAGTATCGATGCAGACATCACCGGACTCACGGATTCGGTAGTGTACATCTCAAATCTTTCGGATGAAGAAAGAAAGACCGATACCGTCCCTGTTGTGAAAGGAAAATTCAGCTGGACGGGCACCGTTTCTGACCCACGCAAGGTCTTTGTGGGCACCAGCCAGCGTTATATGGAATTCTACATGGAGAATGCTCCCGTGCAACTGAAAGGAAATATTGATTCTTTTTATTACACCAAAGTGAGCGGCTCAGCATCGCAGGATGAGTACATGGCCTGGCAGAAATCGGTTGATGATATCGAGCAAGCACAGGGCCCGCTCTACCAGCAACTGCATGAAGCAAAGGATGAAAAAGTAAAAGCTGTGCTGGAAGCAAAGATCGATTCTTTCCGCATGGTGAAGAGAGGACGCATCAAAGACTATGTCAGGAAGCATCCACAAAGCCCTGTAAGTGTGGGATTGATTGCCGATATGGCCATGATGGGTGAATTTGCGCCACTGGATACCCTGTACCGTGTGCTTGATCCAAAAGCACAACAGACATATTCAGGAAAGAAACTGGGGGAAAGATTGCAGGTGTTGAAGCGCAGCTCCATTGGTGAGACCATCAAGGATTTTGCACAGAACGATGCCAATGGAAAAACAGTGAAGCTGTCTGATTTCAAAGGCAAATATGTGTTCATCGATTTCTGGGCAAGCTGGTGCGGCCCCTGCCGGGCAGAGAACCCCAATGTGCTGAAGGCGTACAACGACTTCAAAGGAAAGAACTTTGAAGTGCTGGGTGTGTCTCTCGATGACGATCCCGCTAAATGGAAAAAAGCGATTGCCGATGATGGCATGCCCTGGACGCAGATCTCTGATCTCAAAGGATATGAGAACGAGATATCTTCCTGGTATGGTATTCAGGCCATTCCCAGCTCTTTCCTGCTGGACCCCAATGGTGTGATCATTGCAAAGGACCTGCGTGGTACCATGCTTCATACAAAACTTTCTGAAATCTTACATTAACCTTACAGAGCATGAACAATAAGATAATATTCTTAACAACATTCACCCTGGCCGGGTTTTCTGCGCTGGCCCAGTCAAAGCCGTTCACCATCGATGGCAGCATCAAAGGAGGTCATAACGGCTATGTATACCTGTCGTACTCCACAGGAGACCGTGATCACAGAACAGACAGCAGCCTGGTGAAGAATGGTAAATTCACCTTCAAAGGTGAATTGCCAAACCCAGTAATGGCGATGGTATCTGCCGAAAAGCTGCGGAGTATGAGTGGGCGTGAAGATTATAAGCAGCTGTTCATTGAGCCGGGCAATATGAAACTTTCCCTGGTGAAAGGAAATATCAGGTCAGCAACGCTCACCGGATCTGCAGCCAATGCAGAGAATGAAGAGCTTGAAAAAACGAATGCGTCCCTGCGTGCGGAAATGAAACCGCTCAGCGAAGCTTATGAAAAAAGGAACCTGGAGTATATGGCCGCCATGAAGGCCAAAAAAGATGAGAACACACTTCAGCAGTTGAAAGACAAGGCCACGGAAGCCAAGGACAAGCTGGATCCTTACTATGAGAAGATGCGCGCCAATACCATGAACTGGGTCAAAGCCCATCCGGAATCCTGGGCAACTGCCTATGTCATGCGTTTCTATGTCAGCAGCATGAAGGTGGAGGAAGGCGAAGAATTGTATGCAAAGATGCCACCCCATATTCAACAAAGCAGTTATGGAAAAGCTATAAAAAAGGAACTGGAAGGACTCCGCATGGGATCTCCCGGCAGCAAAGCCTATGGCTTTACCAAAACGGATATCAATGGCCAGCAACTGAGCCTTTCCGATCTGAAAGGAAAATATGTACTGGTGGATTTCTGGGCAAGCTGGTGCGTACCCTGCCGTAAAGGCAATCCGCATTTGCTTTCATTGTATTCAAAGTACAAAGACAAAGGTTTCGAGATTGTAGGAGTTTCCGACGACGACAGTAATCATGATGCCTGGAAAAAGGCAGTGGCTAAAGATGGCATCGGTGTATGGAAACATGTTTTACGCGGACTGGATATGAAGAAGAAAATGAATGATGAAGATAATCCTGAAGATATCAGTGATTATTACGGGATTCATTCTTTGCCTACCAAGATCCTGATCAATCCGGAAGGTGTGATCGTGGGCCGCTACGGCGGTGGCGGAGAAGATGATGAGGCAATGGACAAAAAACTGAAAGAAATATTCGGGAGTTAGTCAGTCATAGAATCAGCTACGAACTTGTGCATTGGGGGCTGGCCTTTTGGTCAGTCCCTTTTTCATTTTATTATTAATTTGGGTAGGGAAAGCAACAGAAATCCTCATGTACACTGTTGATCACGGAGAACGCTGCCAATAAAAGGTAAAATATCACCTGCTGGTACGTGCTTTGTGCCATACCGGTTTATGAATCACAATTTATCACCAGACGGCACTACGGGGAATTTCAGCTCAGGAGAAAATCATTCTTACTGGATAGATGCAGTAGCTCCTGTTGAAATAACCACACTCAGTCAGGATATGGAAACCGATGTACTGGTGGTTGGTGGTGGTATCGCAGGATTGACCACCGCTTACCTGCTGGCAAAAGCGGGAAGGATTGTAACACTGGTGGAAGATGGTTTGATCGGTTCCGGCGAGAGCGGCAGAACAACAGCACATATCACCTGTGCTCTGGATGATCATTACCAATATATAGAAAAGGCATTTGGTGAAGAAGGCGCAAAGCTGGCTGCCGCCAGCCATATGGCCGCTATCGAAAAGATTGCATCCATTATCAGGGAAGAACATATTGCCTGCGACTTCGAACGGTTGAACGGGTATTTGTTTCTCTTCCCCGGCGAAAAGAAACAATACCTGGCTGATGAACTGGAAGCCGTGAAAAGGGCAGGGATTCCTGCACAATGGATGGATGAGATTCCCGGTATGTCTCCTGCTGATGGTCCCTGTATCGTTTATCCCATGCAGGCACAGTTCCATATCATGCGTTACCTGCATGAACTGGCGCACGTAACATTGAACCTCGGCGCAAAGATCTTTACAAAAACACGCGCAACGAAGATCGATAAACATGGTGCTGTGTGCAATGGCTTCACTATAAAGGCGCAGCATATTGTTGTTGCCACCAATACGCCGGTGAATGACCTGGTTACCATGCACACCAAACAGTTTCCCTATCGTACCTATGTGATTGCGGCTCCTGTTCCCAAAGGAACATTGCCCCGTTCACTCTGGTGGGATACGGGCGATCAGGATTCCAAATGGGTGACAGCTCCTTATCATTATATCAGAACGCAGGCGTATACAAATACACATGATTTGCTGATCATCGGAGGCGAAGATCATAAAACCGGCCGCGCTGATGAAGAGAAGATCCCCGAAACATCGCGGTACCAGGCACTGATCAACTGGATGCGCGTGCATTTCCCGGCAGCAGGTGATGTGGTATACCACTGGTCCGGACAGGTGATGGAACCAATAGATTATATGGGCTTCATCGGTCGCAATCCAGGCAATGAAAATATTTATATCATCACCGGGGATTCCGGCAATGGAATGACGCATGGCACAATCGGTGCGATGATCCTTTTCGATCTTATCCAGGATAAAGCAAATCCGTGGGCGGAATTATATTCCCCCAAACGTTTGCCCATGAAGGAACTGGGCACCTATCTTTCTGAGGTGATGGATATGGCCAAACAGTATGGCGATTATTTCACGGAAGCTGATATTAAAAGTCTGGATGAACTGGCGCCAGGCAACGGGGCTATACTCGGAAAAGGCATGAAACGGATAGCCGTATACAAAAATGAAAACGGGAAAGTGAATGCCTGCAGTGCGGTTTGTCCGCACCTGGGTTGTGTGGTACAGTGGAATGCAGATGAGAAATCATTTGATTGTCCCTGTCATGGTTCAAGATTCACCAAAGAAGGGGAGGTGATCAACGGGCCAGCCGTTACGCCGTTGAAGCGCATAGATATCAATGCAGGAAAGCTGCAGTAAACTTGCTTTTCATTCATCATAAAGAAGGCGTTCCTTTGGAAGTGGAACGCCTTCTGCTTTTTGAATATTGTAATTGATAGAGCCAGAAGCCAAATCAGGGTGTGCTATAAAGAGCAGGGTGTTGCTTTTTCATCCCATTAAGAATTCTCCCAACCTCCTCCCAGACTTGCATACAGCCTGATCACAGAAGTGAAAATAGTCTGTTTCTGCCTCGTGCTCTGCAACTCCGCTTCCAGCATATTCTTCTGAGCCGTGATCACTTCCAGGTAATTGGCATATCCCGTGAGATACAGGTCCCTGGCGGTTTGTACCGCTTCTTTCAATTCCTGCACTTCCTGCGTTTTCAACCTGAATGCGTGCTGGTGCTGGTTCACAGCACTGATATTGGTGGATACTTCATTATAGGCTTCCACCAGTTTCTGCTGATAACTGTACATCATTTCACGATTGGCGGCATTGGCGATGGTGAAATCTGTTTTGATCTGCCGGCGGTTCAGCAATGGTGCGGTTAGCTGCCCGGCAGCACCCCAGGCCAGGGACCCCGCATTGAATAACAGGGAAGGGGTAAAAGCATTCAGGGCGATATATGGATGGATAGTAAGCGATGGAAAGAAACTTGCCCTGGCAGCTTTTACATTTTCATTGGCTGCTTGTAAAGAGAGCTCAGCCTGCATGATATCCGGCCTCCGTAACAGGAGGCTGGACGGCACTCCTGCATGGATGGCAGGAATAGTGGCAGGCAGCACCGAAGCCCTTGCGATCTGCTTCGTGTATGCTCCCGCCACTGAATTGAGCTGGTTTTCCGTTTGTACCCGTTGTTGAAGGAGCTGATGCTCTATCGCTTTTGTGTTTAACAGTTGCGCTTCAAACTGCTGCACGGCCAGCTCCGTGGCGCGGCCACCTGCTTTCTGGGCGATCACTATCTCCACCGCTTCTTCCTGCAGTTTGATATTCTTACGCACAATCTCCAGTTCTGCATCAAGGCTGATCAGTTCATAATAACCCTGAGCAATAACCGAAACGATGCTGGTCACCAGTACCCGCCTTGCCTGTTGCTGCGCCAGCAGGTCCGAGGCAGCTGCTTTACGCAGTGCACCCAGCTTCCCCCAGAGATCGATCTCCCAGCTGCTCTGCAGCCCGATCCACATATCGGTGGTAGGGCTCAGCGGGATCTGCTGATCTTTATCGATATTCGGAGACAGATTGGTATCGAAGTTGCCTACGCCATTGAGCGTGTAATCTCCATACCTGTCTGCCGTAGCGGCGATTCGCGCATCCACTGAAGGCAGCAGTGCACGGCGGCGGTTCATCAGCTGCGCCTGCGCGGATACGATGCGCTGGTAAGCGATATTGATATCTGCATTATTCTTCAGCGCGGAATCGATCAGGCTGATGAGCTGCTGGTCCGGAAAGAGCTCACGGAATACGAGCCTGCCGGAATCCTGTGAAGCTGCAGTATTGCTGAATTGCTCAGGCATGGCTTTCACCGGCGGCAGCGGTTCCGGCTGCGCCACTTTGCAACCGGTGATGAAGGCTGCACTGATTATGGCTGCCGTCAGAACCGGCCTGAAACTGATTTGATATTTCGATATTTTCATTGTTGACTTTTTATGCTTCCTGCTTTACAGCTTTCAGCTTCTTCTTTGCTTTCCTTTGAAACAAAACGTAAAGACCTGGCACCAGGAAGATACCCGCAATGGTACCCACCAGCATACCCCCTGCGGATGCGATGCCGATGGAGTTGTTACCCATCGCGCCTGCGCCTTTGGCGATACAAAGCGGGATCAATCCCGCAATGAAAGCGAAACTGGTCATAAGGATGGGACGAAGCCTGCTTACCGCGCCTTCGCGTGCTGCTTCCAGGATACTCATGCCATGTTTCCGTTTTTGTATGGCCACTTCCACAATGAGGATGGCATTCTTGCCGAGCAGTCCGATCAGCATGATCAGCGCCACCTGTGCATAGATATTATTCTCCAATCCTGTGATAAGCAGGAAAAGGAAAGCGCCTGCAATACCGGCAGGCAGGCTCAGTATAACGGCAAGGGGTAAAAGAAAACTCTCATACTGAGCTGCCAGAACCAGGTATACGAAGAGCAGACAGATCAGGAATATCCAGATGGCTTCATTGCCGCTGAGGATCTGCTCACGCGTCATACCACTCCACTCAAAACTGTAGCCTTTAGGGAGACTGCTGTCCGCCACCTGTTTAATAGCTGTAATGGCATCACCGCTGGTAAAGCCCGGAGCCGCATCACCATTGATCATGGCGGCTGTGTACATATTGAAACGGGTGATCTGCTCGGGCCCATATACTTTCTCCATGCGGATGAAATTGGAGTAAGGAACCATCTCACCCTTATTGTTCTTTACAAAAAGATTGAGTACATCCTCCGGGTTGGCGCGGTACTGTGGTAAAGCCTGCAACATCACTTTGTACATCTGATCAAAGCGGATGAAGTTGGTGGCATAATAACTGCCCAGCAAGGTCTGTAAGGTACCCATGGCATTGTCGATGGTAACACCTTGCTTGGCTGCCATCTCCTGGTCCACATGAATGAGGTACTGCGGGAAATTGGGATCGAAGCTGGTATTGGCATTGCTTATCACTTTGTGGTCTTTCAGCTTTTGCAGAAAGCCATCACTGACCGTGGCCATCTGTGCAAGATCTGTATTGCGGTTTTTGTTAAGCAACCTTAGTTCAAAACCTCCGGCATTGCCGAAGCCCGGAACGGTAGGCGGTTCAAAGTATTCGATGCTGGCATCGGAAATATGTGCCGTCTTTTCTTTGAAGCGCGTGATCAGTTCCGCTATGCTTTCTTCCCTGTCATCCCATTCTTTCAGGTTGATCATTGCCATACCATAAGAAGCGCCGGAGATATCGCTCATCAGGCTGTAACCCGCCAGGGTACTGATATTCTCGATGGTTCGTTCCGGTTGCAATGCCTTTTGTACGGCGTTCAGCACCTCTTCCGTGCGTTCAACCGTGGAGCCGGGTGGCGTGGTCACATTCACATACACCATACACTGATCTTCCGCCGGTATGAACCCGGAAGGCAACAGTTTGGCGGTTCCCCAGATGGCAATGAAGAACACAGCCAGCATCGCCAGGGTGATCACTCTTCTGCCTGCAATGCGGTTTACGGTCCTGCCGAATTTTCTTTCCGCTCCGTTATATCCTTTGTTGAACAGGTCATAAAAGCGTTGCAGCAGGCTTTTCTTTTTGCCGGGAGTAGGATGTTTCAGTAATAGTGCACACAGGGCCGGTGTAAGCGTAAGGGCATTGATACCTGAAATCACGATGGCAATGGCCAGGGTGAGAGAGAACTGTCTGTAGAAAACTCCCACTGGCCCCGACAGGAATGCCACCGGAATAAACACCGCCGACATCACCAGGGTGATGGCTACTACCGCGCTGCCGATCTCTTTCATGGCGGCCAGGGTAGCATCCATGGCGGAGAGATGTTGTTCGCTCATCTTCACGTGCACGGCTTCCACTACCACAATGGCATTGTCCACCACGATACCGATGGCCAGCACCAATGCAAACAATGTGAGGATATTGATCGAGAAACCGAACATGAGCATGAAGGCCAGCGTGCCGATCAGTGCCACTGGCACTGCCAGTGCCGGGATCAGTGTACTGCGGAAATCCTGCAGGAAGATGAACACCACAATGAATACCAGTATGAATGCCTCTACCAGTGTGGTGAGCACCTTGCTGATACTGGCATCCAGGAAGCGGCTCACATCATAGGCGTAGTTGTACACCATGCCGGGAGGGAAGCTGGTTTCTTTCAGTTCTTCCATCTTTGCTTTGATCTCATTGATCACGTCCTGCGCGTTGGAACCGGGGCGTTGTTTGATCATGATACTCGCAGAGGGACGGCCATCCGTGTAAGACACCATATCATAACTCACTGTGCCGAATTCCACATCGGCGATATCGCGGAGCCGCAGGATCGAGCCATCATCATCCGCGCGGAGGATCACATCCTTATATTGCTCGGGGGTATTGAATTTACCGGTGTATTTGAGTACATATTGTTTGGCCTGTTTGTCTTTACCCGAGTTTTCGCCGGTAACACCGGGTGCTGCCTCGATATTCTGGTTGCGGAGCGCAGCAATGATCTCTTCGGTGGAAATATTATAGGCAAGGAGCTTGTCGGGTTTCAGCCATACACGCATGGAATAATCACGTGCACCCATGATATCCACGAAACCCACACCGTTGATCCGTTTGAGCTCCTGCAGGATATTGATGTCGGTGAAATTGTAAATGAATTCTTCATCCACATTCCTGTCGTCACTCATGATGTTCAGGTAGAGCAGCATGGAGTTCACTTCCTTTTCTGTGGTAACGCCTGCCTTGATCACTTCCTCCGGAAGCTCATCCAGTACGGTGGTAACGCGGTTCTGTACGTTCACTGCGGCCTGGTCGGGGTCTGTGCCCACTTCAAAGAAAACGGTGATCAGTGTAACGCCGTTATTACTGCTGACGGAGTTCATATAGGTCATGCCGGGAACGCCGTTGATGGCGCGTTCCAGCGGAATGGCCACGGCTTTGGTACATACATCGGCATTGGCGCCATTATAATTGGCGGTCACCACTACCGATGGGGGAACGATATCGGGGTACTGGGTCACCGGCAATGTGAACAATGCGAGTACACCCAGGAGAACAAAGATCAAAGAGATCACGAGCGACAGGACCGGTCGCCGGATAAATTTTTCTATCATGATACCATCTGGTTTAGGTCAAACAATTTTAGTGGGCCGTCAGCAGGCTGTCAGACGAAATAAAGCGCGGCGTTACTTTCACGCCTTCGCGGATATTCTGCACGCCTTCATAGATGATGCGGTCGCCTGCTTCGAGGCCCGACTTCACCAGTACGAAATCATCGATCCTGGTGTCCGGTGTAAAGCGCTTCATCTTTACGGAATTGTTTGGCTCGAGCACAAATACATAGTTCTTGTCCTGGATCTCAAATACACTTTTCTGTGGTACCATCAGTGCGCCGGGCACCATGGAAGTGAGCAGGATCTTCCCACTGGCTCCGTGTTTGAGGAGCTTGTCGGGGTTCGGGAATTTTGCCCGGAAAGCGATAGATCCTGTCTGTTTTTCAAATTCACCATCCATGGTTTCGATGGTGCCTGGTTGGGAAAAGAGACTGCCATCCGCCAGTTGCAGTTGCACGGGCATGCCTAAGCGGTTTTTGGTCTTGCCTGCTTTTACATAGTGCAGGTATTCGCTTTCGGATACATTGAAGTAGGCGTGCATCTTATGGATATCAGATACGGTGGTGAGCAGGGCTCCTTCGCTTACGAGACTGCCGGTTTTGTGTGGGATACGATCAATTACACCTGTGAAAGGCGCGCGGATACTGGCATAGGAGAGGCGCAGCTCTGCCTTGGCCTTGCCGGCGGTGGCTTCTTCCACTTTTGCTTTTGCAGCGGTCAGCCGGGCCAGCGCCAGTTCCATTTCCGATTGGGAGAGGATCTTTTTATCGACCAGTTTTTTCACGCGGTCGGTTTCCACTTCCGCACTTTTCATGTCGGCGGTTGCGCTGGTAAGCGCTGCACTGGCTTCGGCCAGCTGCAACTTGAACTCCGCATCATTCAGGCGGAAGAGGAGTTGTCCTTTCTGAACATATTGTCCTTCATCCACTGCAATGCCTTCGAGGAAGCCTGAAACCTTGGCACGCAGTTCCACATTCTGCGAAGCGGCAATGCTGCTGACGTAGCTTTTGTGAAGCATGGTGTCCCGCGATTGCAGCTCAAAGACCGGCACTTCCACCAATGGTTTTTCCTTGTCTGTATTTCCTTTTGCTGTACAGCCGGCCAGGTAGAGCACGGACAGTAATCCGAACAATTGAATTGATCTCATAAAATAAAAATTGGGTGGCTGCCGCCGGATTTAGCCAGGGCAGTGCCTTTAGCATTGATATGTATAAAGAAGTACAGCCTGATCAGCGATGGAACAGGCATAAATGAATTGGATGTGAACAATCACTCAGAACGGTGTTAACCGGAAGAGAAAGAGATAGTAGAACGGCAGTGTCTGTGTTTGCTTGGGCATACAGACGGTATCTGCACTGCGAATGTCCCTGATGCTTACTTCTTCGGCGCGTTGGGAGGCGCTGATGATAAAGTAAGAGGATGAAACGGTAAACCTGGAGCGGAGCCTGGATGGCCGTTGAGCATGGATCTCCGAGAATACGAGCAGGCTCTCTTCAAAACAGTCCTGCGCATCCTGCTCATCTTCCTGGAAAGCCAGGATCTGCTGCGGGTGAGCTGCATATACACGGGTATTACCCTTGGATGTGATCACCACACCAAAGAGGAAACTGCATACCAGTAATATGACTGATCTGAAATTCAAGTATTGATTCAATAGAAATGCAAAAATAGCCGATGAAGTATAAAAAGAAATTAAGATTGGATTAAAGGGAGATGAGAGAAAGAATAATTAACAGTATTCACTCTAATTATCAGTTCAGGTGTTAGGAAAATATGAAGAATGCAATCCTCATACTTTCCCTGTTGCTGCCTGTACTGGCAGGCGCCCAGCTGAAATTTACAATAAACGGCACTGTTGAACTGCCCGACAGTACCCGTATCTCCCTGGTAACACAGGGCAATAAACCGGTTGTGATCCAGAAAACCAGGGCGATAAACGGGAAATTTTCCATTTCCGGTGAAGTAAAGGAAGTGATGATGGCCAATCTGCTGGTGTTCAGCAAAGGAGAAATGCAAACCAGGACAATTTATCTTGAAGAAGGACTGATTCAGTTGAATGCAGGTAAGAATTTAACAGCCGCCACGGTGATGGCAGGCCCTTTGAATAAGTTATGGGATGAATGGCAGGCTGGTCATGGTTCAAAGCTGACCGGTTTGGATCTCCATGAAGTAGGCAACTTCGTGAAGCTGCATCCGGGATCACCACTGAGTCTGGACCTAATTGTTTACGATGAGGAAAAGCGCCACAAATGGTATTCACTCTTCAAAACACTTGATGCTTCCTTGCAGGGAACGGACCGCGCAAAACTGTACAGGAAAAATGTGGAGAGCGATCTCTCATTACAACCCGGGTCAACTGCGCCTGATTTCACGGTAAATGATCCTGAAGGTAACAGCTGGAATCTGTCTGATTACCGTGGACAATATGTATTGCTCGATTTCTGGGCGAGCTGGTGCAAACCCTGCCGGGCGGCCGTTCCTCATTTGAGGGAGCTCTACAATAAGTATAAAGACAAAAATTTTACCATCCTGGGGGTGAGTATCGATAAGAATGCGCAGGACTGGGTGAATGCTATCAGGGTGGATAATTCCAACTGGAAGCATGGCAGTGATCTGGAGGGGCATACCGGGAAAATAGCCAGGCTGTACATGCTCAGTTTTGTGCCGCAGGTATATCTGCTGGACCCTGAAGGCAGGATCATTGCGAAGGATAATTATGAAAAAGTATTGGCCGAACGTCTCGGGAACCAATAGATAAAATAAAGTACTTTTGCCGCCATGAAATATTCTCAATGGATCGGCGTAGCGGCAGCAATCACCCTGGTGATCGCCTGTTTTATTCCCTGGGCTTATTACCCTGATGTACAAAAAGAGTTTACCGGCTTCTTTTCCGAAAACAACCAGTACGGCAGGCCAGGTAAGCTATTTGTAGTCTTCGCCGTTATTTCATCTGTTTTCTTCCTGGTTCCCCGGGTATGGGCCAAGAGATGGAACCTGCTCTTCAATGCCATTATCGTGGCATGGGCCATCCGTTGCTTCCTGGTATTTACAGGTTGCTATCATGGGATCTGTCCTGAGAAGAGAGCAGGCATCTGGCTGGTATTGATCTCTTCTGCCGTAATGATGCTCATGGCCGCCTTCCCCGATACAAAACTGCCGGAGCAAAAAAAGAACGGCTAAGCGCCGTTCCCGTTTATCAGTTAGTCAAGTACTTTCAGACTTTCAGCTATCAGCTGCACACATTCTTCTATCTGTTCTGCAGTGATGGTCAATGGTGGCGCCAGCCTGATCTTATCGCCGTGCGTGGGTTTGGCCAGGATTCCATTTTCTTTCATGGCCAGGCAGAGGTCCCATGCTGCATCAGCATTGGCATGTTGGATCACGATGGCATTCAGCAATCCCTTGCCACGGATGAGTTTGATATGGGGTGATTGAAGCTCAGCCAGTCTGCGGCGCAGGAGCTCGCCCATCTTTTCAGCATTCTCCGTCATCTTTTCATCCTTCAATACAGTGAGGGCAGCGATGGCCACTTTACAGGCGAGCGGGTTGCCGCCATAGGTTGAACCATGTTCGCCGGGCCTGATGGTGAGCATGATGGGATCATCGGCCAGCACGGCTGAGATTGGCAGGGTGCCGCCGCTCAGAGCTTTGCCGAGAATCAATATATCAGGACGAACATTTTCATGATCGCAGGCCAGCAGCTTTCCTGTTCTGCTTAAGCCGGTCTGGATCTCATCTGCAATGAAGAGTACATTCGCATCAGCACAATATTGTTTTGCGGTGGAGAGGTATCCTTCATCCGGCACCAGTACACCGGCTTCGCCCTGGATGGGCTCAACCAGGAAACCGGCAACATTTTTATCTTTCAGTGCTTCACTGAGTGCAGCGAGATCGTTGTAGGGAATGCTTTTGAAGCCTTCCATATATGGACCGAAACCTTTACGGGCGGAGGGATCAGAACTGAAGGAGATCACGGTGCTGGTACGGCCATGGAAATTTCCACCGCAGACAATGATCACTGCTTTATTCTCTTCAATTCCTTTTACATCATAGCCCCAGCGGCGGCAGAGTTTCAGGGCTGTTTCAACGGCTTCCACACCGGTATTCATGGGAAGCACTTTATGGTAGCCGAAATAGTCTGTGATAAATTTCGCATACTCACCCAGCAGTGCGCTGTGGAAGGCACGGCTGGTTAGTGTAAGCTGCTGCGCCTGTTCAATCAATGCGGCAATGATAGCAGGATGGCAATGTCCCTGGTTTACGGCGGAATAGCCACTGAGAAAATCAAAGTAGCGCTTACCTTCCACATCCCACACATGCACGTTTTGTCCGCGTTCCAGCACTACGGGCAGAGGATGGTAATTGTGTGCGCCATACTTTTCTTCCATGGCCAGGTAATATTGTTCTCTGGTAGAGTTGTGCATTGTTGCTTGCATATAAAACTGATTTACGGGGTGTATCCTGTGAAAAGAATACATGATAAAAAAGGGAAAAACCAATTGACAGAAGAAACCGCCCGGTGCGGAGTGGCGCCGGGAAACCAGGGACTAACCTCGATGATTGAGGAAATCGAGATTGAAATGGAGAAAATAAATTATGTGAGTCCTGTTGCTGATTTTATTCAGATTTGACACGAAGGTACGGAAAATAAGGGAAGGAAGCAATCAGTGGTTAAGTACAGTACCGATAAGCCTTTCAACGGGCAGGGGGCCGAAATCCCTTGAATCGAGGCATTGGTTCCGGTTATCGCCCAGGAGAAAATAATGACCTGGGGGAACGATATAGGGGCCGAAATGATCATGGTCCCAGTTTTTCTGGAAGAGGTTAACAATTTGTTGCGATGGAGAATTTTTATAGGCGATCCTTCTGGAGTAAGGAATTTTCTCTTTTTCGAGTTTCAACAGGTCTTTTTTTACCAGCTGGAGGAAGAAGGAGTCTGCGCGGTTTTCAAACCTTTTGGCGAGGGTGTCATAACGAAGTAGCTTGAGCGTGCGCTCAGCAAGCGGTTTGGGAATGCCGTATTCTTTTACGAGATCCAGGTTTTTGTCTGCGGACATGTCGTTTACAAAAAGTTCTCCGTTCCTGATCTCGATAGTATCTCCGGGCAGGCCTGCCAGTCTGAGTACTCCTTTCGTTCTGTCATCCATAAAGCCTATCGGGAGATTGTAAAAGCAGATAAAATCATTGTGCGCAGGTTTTTTCCAGGCGCTGATGGCGATAATGGTGCCCTGACTGATGGAGGGTCTGCAATAATTGTTGTCTGCGATCCTGAGCTGTATGGCTCCTGTGGTCCTGATGATCAGCAACGACACGATGAGGAGGAGTATGATGATCAGGTAGGGGAACAGTTTTTTCAATCCCTGGTGCTTCATAAGATGTTCGCAGAATTTATACCGGCAAGATATTGAAAAAGTTCAAGGTAGGGTATCAGGAATGTTTGAATTGCCTGTAGTTGGATGGCTACCGGAAGATAGGTAATAATAGAAAATTGTGATCAGCGGTTTATGACAGTGCCTGTGTATTTTGAAACGGCGATGGGGCCGATATAACGCGAATCCATTGCTCCATGGCGGTTATCGCCCATAACGAAATAATGATCCTGCGGAACGATGTAGGGGCCGAAACTGTCAGGGCTCCATGGATGCCTGTAGATATTGAATATTTCATCGTCGCCATAAGCAGGCAGCATTTCCTTGTTGTAGGGAATCTTTTCTTTTTTTAGTAATTCCAGCTGTTCATCCGTCAGAAATACCCTGCCGGAATCACTGGTGGGGCCCATTCGTTGAAAATCAGGCTCGGCATAATTGTTTGGATCATATTCTTCTTCTTCAATACCTGCCAGTGTTTTTATCTGGTCCTCCATGGCAATTGGAACATGGTAAACCTGCATGAGGTTGAGGCCACGGTCGGCTGGCCGGCTATTCACATACAGGTCGCCGTTACGCATCTCCACTTTATCTCCGCCTTTTGCCACCAGTCTGAACACGTAGATTACTTCTTTCTTTTCATGTATAGAATCGTAATACTGGAAGCAGATCATATCATTTATTTCAGGCTTTACCAGGTTAGATGCAAATATGAGATCGCCCTGGTTGATATTGGGCCTGTTGGCAGTTGTAGGGGTTTTGTAATAATTCAACATTCCTGAAAAGCGTGCAATGAGGAATAACAGGAAGATGGCGCTGATGGAACTTGCCAGGATGATACTGGTTTTCTTACGGCGTTTTGCAGGTTTCATGCAAGGAAATAGAAATTAGAAATGGTATTTACAATAAAAATTATCAGGGAAGTTTGAATTCCCGGTAGCCCGCAGGCCAGTTGATCAGGGGTAACTGGTTATTAGCGAAGATGCCATAAAAACAGGAACCGCTGCCGCTCATGGATGCATAAATGGCGCCATAGGTATAAAGCTGGTCTTTTATTTCCTGCAAGGCAGGATGGTGGCTTATTACAGGGGCTTCAAAATCGTTTATCAATTTGTCTTTCCATTGTTCCACTGGCAGCTGGATGACAGAGCTCAGGGAATCTGTATCACCGGATGGGCTGATCTGTGAAAATGCCCAGGCGGTATTCACATGAATGCCGGGGTGTACTAACAGAAAGGAATAGTTGCTGAGATCGAGCTCTATGGGCTGTAGCTTTTCTCCGCGGCCCGTAGCCAGGCTGGGTTTGTTGCAGATAAAGAAAGGACAATCGCTGCCCAGTTGCAGGGCATATGCCAGGAGTTGTTCCTTGCTGAGTTGTAGATGGAATTTATCGTTGAGCAGCTGCAGCATAAAAGCGCCATCGGCAGAGCCGCCTCCCAGTCCTGCGCCCATCGGGATATTCTTATGCAGGCAGGTAGTAACGGGAGAGAGGTCAGGGAAATCCTGGCTGAGCAGGTCCCATGCTTTGATGCAGAGATTCTTTTCTGGTGGACCCGCAACGGGGATACCCGTAACGGAGAGTTCGTTGGTGCTGTTCTTTACAATTTCCAGCACATCGCGTACCGGCAGGGGATAGAACACCGTTTCCAGGTTATGGTATCCGTCGGGTCTTTTTCCGAGGATCCGGAGGCCGAGGTTGATCTTACAATTGGGAAAGCTGATCATTTCCTGTTATCGGATGTTATCTGCCTTTTTTCCGGCTGTTGATCTCATCGCGGATGGCGATAGCCCGGATATAATCTTCCTGTTCAAGTACTTCGCTCAGGAGGGTATGCAATTCTTCAACGCTCATGGCTTTGAGGTCTTCATGGCTGCTGCTGGTTGTAGTGGCTTCAGCGGCAACGGCTTCCCGGGGCGTTTTCTTTTTGCCGGAGGGATCTTCCATGAGGATGCCTGCGCTTTCCAGTATATTCTCGTAGGTGTAGATGGGGCAACCGAAGCGAACGGCCAGGGCCAGTGCATCGGAAGTCCGGGAATCTATTTCCACAGTATCGTGTTCGCTCACACATATGAGCTTGGAATAGAAGATGCCTTCCTGGAGGTCGCAGATCACGATCTCCTGGAGGTCAATAGTGAAAGCATTCATGAAATTCTTCATGAGATCATGCGTGAGCGGACGGCTTGGATGCATTTTTTCCAGTGCCACAGCAATGGCCTGGGCTTCAAAGCCCCCGATCACGATCGGTAAACGGCGGAGGCCATTCACCTCACCCAGCACTACAGCGTAAGAATGTGTCTGGGTTATACTATGTGATAGTGCAACTATTTCCAACTCTATTTTCTTCATACGGAGACACGAAACTAAGGCATTTTTACCAAAAAAAAAGCGGTTGCAATACAACCGCTTTTTTTCATTATAATATTGTGCCTGAAATGGTTTTAGGCCATTCCCTTTACTTTTTTTGCAGCTTCGATGATCTTTGGCATCACTTCGAATGCGTCGCCCACAATTCCGTAGTCGGCAGCCTTGAAGAATGGTGCTTCAGGATCTTTGTTGATCACCACAATTACCTTGCTGCGGTTTACGCCCGCCAGGTGCTGGATGGCGCCGGAGATACCCACGGCAATATAAAGGTTGGGGGCGATTGCCAGGCCGGTTTGTCCAACATGCTCATGGTGCGGGCGCCAGTGTGCATCAGCCACAGGGCGGCTGCAGGCAGTGGCTGCTCCCAGTACATGGGCCAGGTCTGTGATCAGGTTCCAGTTCTCTGGTCCTTTGAGACCGCGGCCACCGCTCACCACTACTTCAGCTTCGCTGAGCGGGATCTCGCCGGTTACCTTGTTGACTGCGGTCACTTTTACTTTAGGAGCTTCGATGTTCACATTGAGGGCCGCTACTTCCGCAGTGCCTTCAGTGGCTTCCACCTTATATGAGTTGGGGTTGAGCGCAATGATTTTGATAGCGGTGCTGATGCCGATATTGGCGAATGCCTTACCGGAGAACACACTCTTCTTAACCACGAAACCGTTGCTGGTATCGGGCAGGGCCACTGCTCCTGAAACCAGACCGGCCTTCAGGCTGGCGCTGAGGCGGGGGGCGATTGCCTTTCCGTCTACATTATTGCTGAAGATCACCACGTCTGCACCGGTAGCTTTAACGCCTTCGGCGATGGCATGTGTGAAAGTCTGTGCGTCAAAATGATCCAGTGCCGCGTTGTTCAGGTGGTGGATCTTTTTGATGCCGTATTTACCCAGGGCGGCGAGGTCTTCCGTTACGGAGCCCAGCACAATGCCTTCGGCTGTTGTTCCCAGTTGGGCGGCTACTTTGGCGCCATAACTCATGGCTTCGAGAGAAGCTTTCTTGATATGGCCCTCGGCCTGGTCTATAAAGATTAAAACTGACATATTCTTGTGTTGAATTGAAGTAAAAGAATGGGTTAAGGCTTAGATCGCTTTGGCTTCTTCGTGGAGCAGTCTTACCAGTTCCTCCGGATTGTCCGCAGGGATCAGTTTAACGCCCGCTTTGGCTGGTGGCAGCTCAAAGCTTACGATGGAAGTGAGTGCGTCGATGGCAGCCGGTTCAACCACTTTGAGAGGTTTTGTACGGGCGCCCATGATGCCTTTCATGTTGGGGATACGTTGTTCCGCCATTCCTTTCTGACAGCTAACTGCAACGGGTAACTGCACTTCGCACACTTCTTCACCGCCTTCAATTTCGCGGGTGACGGTGGCAGTAGTACCGTTGAGCTCAAATTTGGTAGCGAGGGAGATATAGGGGAGGCCCAGCAGTTCAGCTACCATACCGCCGATGGAAGAACCATTGTAATCGATGGTTTCACGGCCGGTGAATACCAGGTCATAGCCGCCTGATTTTGCCACTTCGGCAATCTGGGAGGCGATATAAAAACTGTCCTGGCTGTCTGCATTCACACGGATTGCCTCATCACCACCCAGCGCCAGTGCTTTTCTGATGATAGGTTCCGCATCAGCGCCTCCAACGGTCACGAGGTGGAGCACGGTGGAAGGGTCTTTCTCTTTCAGCTCGATAGCGCGAACAAGCGCATACCATTCATCATATGGATTGATGATCCACTGAACGCCATCCTGTGCAAATTTCGTATTGTTATCAGTGAAGGCTATTTTTGCCGTTGTGTCCGGCGTTTTGCTGATACATACTAAGATCT